>JAADGS010000019.1 GCA_013152275.1 Actinomycetota bacterium
CAAACACCATCGCGAGCAAGGCGATACGTTTCATAACACGCTCCTTCCGCCTTCAAGAGTATGACGCAGACCACCATGAGTAAGGTTCCCACCAACTCAAAGTAGTCGTTGTGTAAGGGATCTGGAGGAGTCGTCCCAGCGTGCCCGCGACCATGTTTCTACTTCCTTGACCGAGCTTGTATACCGGGTATACTACTAGAACATATACCCGGTATACAGAGAGTGGTGGGTGCGTGTCGGTTCAGATGAGTTTGTTGTCGATGCTTGACGAGCGACCGATGTACGGTCTTGAACTCAAGAACGGATTCGAGGCCCGGACCGGGGGTGTATGGCCGCTCAACGTGGGTCAGGTGTACACGACCCTGGGCCGTCTGGAGCGCGATGGTCTCGTGGCGCTCCACTCCGAGGATGGCGGCAACAAAGCATATGTGATCACCGACGAGGGACGAATACTTCTTGGCGAGTGGTTCGATAGTCCGCTTCGGTCGTCGGCCCCACCCCGTGATGAGGTAGTGCTGAAGATGTTGCTCGCTGCATCCAAGCCGAACGTGGATGTGACACAGGTCATCCAGGCCGAGCGGCGCGCAGCAATTGAACAGCTCCAGGGATACACCCGGCTCAAGACGACGGAACCGAACAAGGACGACCTGGGGTGGATGATGTTGCTTGATTCGCTGATTTTCAAGGCGGAGGCGCGGGTTCGATGGTTGGACGTGTGCGAGGCGCGCATCGCCCAACAGGCCCCAGGAACTGGACGTACATCGATGGAGAATCAGCCCGGATGGATCGCCGCTCGAGACGAAGCGGTTCCGGACACTGAGAAAGATCGGCAGGTGCTCTGATGTCCGCTGTTCTTGAGCTTCGACGGGTCACCCGAATTCACGGTACCGGGCACGTCAGAGTCGACGCACTAGTGGATACGTCGCTCGTCGTGGACGCGGGAGAGATGGTTGCGGTGATGGGTCCATCGGGCTCCGGGAAAACAACACTGCTGGCCCTTGCCGGTGGCTTGGATGAACCAACAGATGGTGTTGTGCTCGTGGAAGGAGAAGATCTCGGATCCTTGGACCGAAGCACTCGGGCGCGCCTGCGGAGACGACGTGTCGGGTACGTGTTTCAAGAGCTCAATCTGATCGATGTTCTCACTGCGTCCGAAAACGTGTCGTTGCCGCTCGAACTGGACGGTGTCGGGGGTCGAGAGGCGCGAGCCTCGGCCCGGATCGCCCTTGAGAAACTCGGTCTTAGTGAGTTAGCTGACCGATTCCCGGAGGACCTCTCGGGCGGCGAGAGACAACGGGTGGCGATAGCTCGGGCAACCGTCGGCAACCGCATACTTCTGCTTGCGGATGAGCCGACCGGTGCGCTCGATTCCCTCACGGGGGAGTCGGTGCTGCGTCTCATGCGCCAGCACTGCGACGATGGCGGGGCCGCCGTTCTTGTCACCCACGATGCTCGCCTGGCTGCATGGGCTGACCGCATTGTCTTCCTCCAGGATGGCCACCTTGTCGACGAGTCGAGTAGACCGGTAGAGGTGGAGTCACTCCTGGGAGAGGCCTCGACATGAATGTCATCGGGGGATTGTGGCCGCTCTTCAGAATTGCCTGGCGTCAGACCAGACGGAACCCGTGGCGAAATCTGCTGGTTGTGACGCTGATCGCTCTGCCGGTACTCGGTCTGACCTTCGCTCAGATCGTCGTAGCCACGACAACCCCAACCTCAGAGGAGCTGGCCACTGGAATTATCGGCGACGCCGACGCGAGGGTCCCCAGCTCAGTTGCGAGTTCGGACGCACTCTCTCTTCTGCCGGATCAGGTCGACGTCGTCGTTCGAACAAGCTGGGAGACCCAAACGGTCGTCGGGGGAAGGAACGCCCTTGTCATCGTCAACGACATCCTCCCAGAGGATCCGATACTCGGGTCTATGTACAAACTCCTAGAGGGTCGGTCACCCGAGTCGGTGAACGAAATCGTAGTCGCGCCGCCCGTCCTCGAGGCTTTCGGCGTCGAAGTCGGTGACGAGATCAAAATCGGTGACGAGAGAGTCCCCTTTCGCGTTGTTGGAGTAGCTGTCTATCGCGAAGGAATATCCGAGCCAATAGGTCTTGTGCAGCCGGGCGCGCTCAACCGAACTGTTGACGCGAGACAATCCGGCGTGTTTATTCAATACGCCGAAGGCGCCACAGACGCAACCCGGAACCGGACGATCGAGCTATTCGGATCCGACGGCTACACCGATCGGTGGGTGTTTGCGCTCCTCCCATCGGAATCGAATGCAACGGGGATGCAGTTCGCCGCGACCGCGGTCGTGTTAGTCGCAGCCGGTCTGATCGTTGGTACCGCGTTCGAAGTCTCTGTCCGTCGGCAGTTGCGATTGTTTGGGCTCGTGACAGCGACCGGGGGAGAGCCACGTCATGTGTTCTCGCTCACTGTTGCGTCCAGCGTCGTTCTTGGTCTTATGGGTGCTGTTGTGGGTGTTCTGGCAGGCTCGTTGGCTGCAATGGCCGCCAGTCCCTACCTGGATAGGATCGTGGGCCGGCTCTCAGGACCTCTGGAGTTTCCGATCCTCGGCATCGTTGGCGGGGCGCTGCTGGGACTTGTCGCGGCGGTCCTGTCCGCCCTGCGGCCTGCCCGGACAGCAGCCCGGATTACTGCTATCAACGCTCTCGCCGGACGCCTGCCCCGCCCCCGATCGGCAGTGCGACTAGCCCGAATTGGCGTTACTACCACCGTTGCTGGTGCGGTCCTCACGGGTGTCGGCACTGTTCGCGGCGGCGCCACGCTACCGACGATTGGCCTGATCGGTATCGTTGTTGGAACACTGGCGTCGATTCCGATGTTGGTAGGTTGGGTTGGTCGGATTGCGGCCCGGCTCCCGCTGTCTGGTCGAATCGCGGCTCGGGACACTGCTCGGTATGGTCGCCGTACCAGCGGAGCGGTTGCCGCGGCAGCAATAGCGCTGGCTCTGCCGGTTGCCGCTGCAGCGGCAATGTCGACGGATAGTGCCGTCCGTGAGGCAAACCCTGCGATGGCGGCGAACCTTCTCATCGTCAGGCCGTCAGAGACTGACGAACCGGTGGACACGAGTCATCCTCTTATGCGAGAGCTAGTCAGCGAGCTGTTCCCCGACGCTTCGGCGGCCACCATTGTTGCGGCAGCGTTCGACTCAGGCCGGTACTCGTTGCCCGACGAAGAGTCGGTGAGGGACTTTGAGTATCGGGCAAATTTCATTGCACCGGGAGAGCCGCACGCTGACGGGAGCGAGACGGTGCTGTCAGGAGCGATATACATAGGGGATGCCGACCTGCTCCGTGCTCTGGGTGCCGAGCGGTCGATCCCCGATCTGGAGAAAGGTGTTGCAATCGCGTTCGACCCTGCCTTCGTCGACGGTGATGTGACGTACCTCCAGCAACCGAACACTGATTTCGCCTACGTCGAGGAGGCGGGAGAGTACTGGTTGGGGAGTCGCGCAATCCCGGCAGTCGTTGCCGACGCTCCGCGAGCTGGACGAGAGCTTCCCGACATGGTCGTGTCTTCCAGAAGGGCTGCGGAACTCGGGCTGACACGCACTGCGTTCCCGGAGCTTCTATTGGCTGCGGCCGCGCCCATCTCCAGCGAGCAATTGGCTGCGGCTCGCGCCGTAACTGCCCGGTATGCGGGGGCGTCGATCCTTGGCCTCGAGGACACCAGGTCGAATACGTCGCTCGTGCGCGTCGCGTTGGTCGCTGCAAGCGGCCTGTTGGCGCTGGCGATTGTCGGGGTAGCACTCGGTTTGGTAGCAGCCGAGTCTCGGCGCGATCAGGCGATCATGGATGCGGTCGGTGCCGGAGGGTGGACCCGCCGCAAGATAGTTGCCAGCGGCGCGATGTTGGTTACTGCACTGGCGGCGATGCCGGCGGTGCTGATCGGGTTCCTACCGATTTCGATATACAACGTGCTGACCACTCCGGCACTGCCTGTCGTCGTCCCGTGGCCGACCATCGGTGCTGTTCTGGTCGTGATCCCACTCGTCGCTGGAGCGATCGCGTTCGTGGCAACAAGACGACCGTCGTCCGGCTATCTACGCCGAACCGCAACCTAGCCCGTTCGAACGGATCCGATCGGTCGGGATCCTGTACGAGCCCCGAATCCGTGCCGGTCTGCAGTACAGTTCGTAGATGGAGTTCCCGAGAACTATCGAGACGGTGCGGCTCGTGCTGCGGCGGACGGCTGTTGCCGATGCGGATGCCGTGTTCGCCTACGCTTCGGACCCCGCGGTAATGCAGTTCCTGCGTCGTGCACGATCGACTGATATCTCCGAGTCGATCAGTTTTCTGGAACGCAATGAAAGTGTCTGGGAGACGGGCGACACCTTCCCTTGGGCGATCACGGTGAAACCCGATCCGTTATTGGTCGGCATGATCGAGGCGCGTGTTTCGGATCATGGTGTAGAACTGGGTTATGTGCTTGCTCGATCGGCGTGGGGGAACGGCTATATGGCCGAGGCCGCCCAGGCCGTTGTCGACAGCGCCTTCGGCGATCCGGACGTGTTCCGGGTTTGGGCGTACACCCATGTTGACAACTCTGCGTCCCGTCGAGTGATGGAGAAGATCGGTATGAGCCGGGAGGGTGTACTCCACCGTTGGGCGTTACACCCGAATTCGTCGGGGGAACCCTCCGATGCGTACATGTACGCCGTGTGGCGTTGAGCGCTGCTCATCGGCGAAGCTCGGACTCGAGAGAAGTAGCGGTCACATGGGTCGGGCAATATCGGAAACCGTACCGCCGTCTACTTCGATGATGTAAGCGGTATTTCCCAGGAGTTGCACGCCTGGATATCTGTGGCTGCGTCAGCTTCTCCGGAATGGATATCACGGTCGTACTGATCTCGGAATCGGTTAAACCGGGTGTGAGTGAGGG
>JAADGS010000020.1 GCA_013152275.1 Actinomycetota bacterium
CGGCAGCCATCCTGCCGTGAAAGCGGCCACCTCCCAGTGGATGTCGTGCATGGCAGAGCAGGGCTATGCCGTCACGTCTAGGGCAGAGCTATTGGGCCAGATAGAAGGGGCCGTGGCCGAGGAACTCGACAAGGCGGCAACGCTATCTGAGAGCAAGTACTCAGAACTGCTGCGCATGGAACGACGAGCATACTCGGCTGACCAAGATTGCGGTACCAGCCTCGACGACGCTATTCGGGAGGCAGGGGAGGAGTTCGACGCGCAGTTCCTGGCCACGCATGTCAACGAACTCGCCAGATTCCGCATCGAAAACCGATAGCTATGGTTCGGGCGGGCGGGAACAACTACCGCTCTGTTCGCGCCCGAGCTCACCAATCAAGGACTACATTGTGACTCCAGTTCTCAAACGCACCGTGCCACACAGAGCTCTTGTGCTGCTGGCGGGCGCCTTTGTGGCGCTGGCTGTTGCCGCATGCTCAGCCAGCCCATCTCCAACTACGTCGTCCCCAGTGACGGGACCAGGCACGTCGACATCCGTCGGCGGCAGCTCGGCGACCACGACGACTCATGCTGTCCCGACAACTCAGACGACAGAGGCTTCCACCACAACGTCTCCTGACGCCCAGCGCGACAACACCGCCCTCATTCAGCTGTTGAAACCGGTCGCGTCGTTGCCGGGGATCTCTCCTGGCGGCTGGGACCCATCTCACGGCGCACCGTACGAGGCGTACCTCTATCAGCGGGACGGTATTCTCCTGACAATGCTTGCCACCTATGCGGACGGCGATGACCTGGCGATGAAGTACGTCTTCGGCGAGGGCAACGAGATCCCTCCGTCGCAGACGGAGCAGTTCGGCGGCTGGTCGGTCACCCTGTTCAACGCGACTGGCGCTGATGGGATCTCGGCGGCACGCCTCGACGGGGTATGCGGACTCTACGACCTGTGGGCATTCGCAGCTGTTCCCGACGCGACGGCATTGGCCCCTGACGTCGTGTCTGTCGCCGACGCTGCGTCGTGTCCAGAGGGCTGATACCGACCAGCACACCCGATCAGCGCGGCCACCAGCCGCTCCAGGGTGAGATCAAGAAGGAAACCGGCAGCGTTCTCAGTGTGTGCCTGTGAAACAAGACCGATGTACACCGCGCTCGACGATTCGAGTCTGGCCCCGGTCGCAGGGTCGCCGAACCCTGCGAAAACCTTGATGGACGGATCGCCGCGCTCGACACGGTCCTCTAAGACTGAGCGGCGCCTTCTGGCAACGCAGAGTCTGCTCGCCGCAAGAAACGATCGGCCGCTCGTCTGCACCGACCTGTCGTGGCCTGGCTCGGCACACCGAGGCGGTGCGCTGGTCGCCGGTGAAACGAGCGGAGGTCATCCGGACCGACATCACGACGGTATATCGCTCTCTCGGGGACATCTGGAGGATCGAGGCGATGGGGGATTCGATGCGTTGATGTGGACACCTCGCTGGATGTGTGGGGCTGCCCAGGACGCGCTCAGGACGCGTTTCAGTGAGAACCACCGCAAAACACCGAGTACCGATGACAGGACAGAATGCCTGGTCAAAGCACATGTCTAGGCGTTTTCCCAGGTCGGCATGACGTGCCAGAACAGTCTGTTAATCCGTTTGTCGGGAGTTCGAGTCTCACTTCCGGAGCTTGCGGAAACTCCTGCAACCGGGGCTGGTGCATGGACCGTCGAGAGCCTCGGGGGGTGTTCATGCAGCATGACACGATGGTGATGCGCGTCGTGGGACCAGGTCGGGCGTCGTCGGTAGGGCGGCTGTCGGTCGATGTGGCCCGGGTGACGGGGGCCTGCGAGTGGGGCCCTCCTATCGAATCGGGTTCAAGGTCGCGAGCATCAGCCAGATGATCCCAACCAGCAACAACGTGCCGATCACGACCGAATAGGCATCGCGGTGGATTCGCTTCATCTCGATGACCTCCCTTTCATTGCTCGTCCCGGCGGCGCGGCCAGTGGTCTTGGATCCTGCTCATCTGCTTCGCCAGCACGATGAGCGCCGCAGCCGAGACTCCGAGCCAGAGGACATCTCCGCGGAACGCGCGGCCCAACCCGTAGACGCCGGCAGCCGCCGCCGCGAAGAACAGTATCAGTTCGGAGAATCCCTGCCGACGGTTCATGGAGCCTCCGTCTTCCCGACGCTCTCCTCTTGCAGCTCGCCTCCGGTCGACACCAGTTCGCCCGGAGCGGGGTAGCGATAGATCAATCGGTACAGACGAAGACGACGGGGGAGATCCCGAAGGCCGGGGAGCATGGGCACGGCAAGCAAGAAGATCAGAGCCGCCACCAGATTCCACAGGACGAAGCCCGTACCGACCGACCCACCCGGGAACTTCACGTGAAAGATCGCAGGGATGATGAGGTACCAAGGTCCCACGGAAAAGCCCCGCTCTTTCACCATGCCCCATTGGTCATCGGTGAGCCCATTCGTGATGGCGGAGTTCATCATGCCCGGGTGGTCGTAGAGCCAGATCGTCCCCAACTGCAGCGAGTGCCCCGGGTCCCGACCCACCAGGTACTGTTCGAGGTATCCGCGTTGAGCAAGTGTGAGGTCCGCCCGAACCAGCGTCGGCACCGGGCCGAAGTCTCCGGTCAGGGTGTCGAGCCGAGCGTAGTCGGGGCTGAGGACCATCCCCAGTGCTTCAGCCTCACCTGTCACCTTCGGGGTGATGGTTCCCAGGGCCTGTTCATAGGCGCCGGCCCAAGCCTGCCGTTGGGTGGTGCTTGCTTTCTCGTAGGTGCCCACGGCCTGAACAATGTTCGTGCCGAGCAGGGAGGCAAAGTCGCTCACGGGTCCGAGGACGAAGACCTGACTCGGCTCTCCCATCCCATGCGAGCCGACGTTTGCCCACGAGGCGGATGTTCCGTTGAGCTCCTGGGTGAAGGCGAGGACTGCCCCACCGGGATCGTCCTGAGAGACTCCGGCAATGGTGTCCCTCGGCCAGTTGGGCGAGCCCACGATGAAGGCGAGAGCGATCAGCAGGATGGCCAGGCCGCCGGCGATCAGCGGGTACTTCCAAAAACAGTGTCGAACGAGATGTCCCGGAGGCTGATCCGACATCTTGGTTTGCTCCGGCACGGTATCCGTGTGTTCCATCGTCCTCTCCTTAGATCCTCACAGTGGGCGGGCGATACCCTGAAGGCGCACCAACGTCACATGGGCGAAGATCAGGGCGAACATGATCACCGGGATGACTGCCACATGGATCGCGAGATCCACGGTGAAGTTCGCCGCCGAAAACAGGTTGAAGAAGAACGGTTCGGTGAACAGCATGTCGCTGGAGTGCATGGCCACAAACTGCGACTCCCAGTCTCCGCGCGCGAGGAGGCCGAACAGGTTCTCGCCAAGGCCGAGGAGCAGGGTGATCGTCCCGATGGCCCAGTTCAGCCGGCGCCGACCCCGGTAAGCTCCGGTTGCCCATACCCGGACCAGGTGCAGCACCAGGAAGAAGAAGAACGCCTGGGCGCTCCAATAATGGGAAGCCTTGATCACTTGACCTACGGGGCTGGTGAGCCACCAGAATGGGCCCAGCCAGGCAAGCAGGATCCCGGTGATGGTCAAGTAGAGGAACATGAGGAAGGTGATCCCTCCCATGCAGTACCAGTACGACTCTGCATAGAACGGCGCAGATTTCTTGAACAGCGCCCCCCAGGGTGGGAGGTAGGCGAACGATTCCAGTACCGCTCTCAGATAGCCATGCTCGGCGACGCGATCTCCAAATGCGTCCTCCGGCTCGGCGCTCACCTCGTCGCTCTCAACCGACACGCTCACACCTCCCGCCTTTCTTCGGCCACCTTACCCCTCGGGAGAACACTAGGTGCCTGCTGAGTACTACACGGCATCTCGGCGAACGTGCGTCGCCATTCGACATGGATCACCGCCACGGTTCCCGGCGGATGCAGGAGGCCGGGTCGATCTGCATCGACCCGTTCCATTCTCCGACCTTTCGAATCCGGCGGCAAGAGCCATCACGTTCGCCCGCGATCCGGCATCGGACCGGGGCTGTGGAATGGAACGCGGAACGCGAGACACGAAGCGCGTGATCCGAGGCACCGGGTACGAGGTGCATCCACCGACGGTGTCGGTGGCCGGACCGATCCGAGCCATCCCTGGGAGCGGTATCGACTCGCCGGCCTCGACATCGTCGACCTGGACCTGTCGTGACTCTGCGGCCGGATGGCTGTTCAATTCCGCTCAGCGCGTGGATGGAACTGCCACTCGACTTGGCAAAGCTTCCGTGTGGGCAGGAGCTTGGCGCTGTATCGTGAGGGCATGAACGAGGTCGTCGCCGAGGGTCGTCATGACTTGTCACGGGGCTCGGGGGTCCATCCTCTTGCGGGTCGTCGAGCAGTTCGGCACGACGGTGCCGTGGGACACTGACCGGTCTGCACCATGCCGGGATTCTCATTCTTCATCACCCTCACCGCTGGTGTCTTGGCATGGACCATGCAACGTCTCCCGAAGATCGGCGTTGCCGGAGGCTTCGGCCTCGCCCTGTTGTTCGTCATCGCCGGCAGTGTCCTCGACCGGGACCCGAGTGGGTGGATCAGCGGGGTCACGTTCGTTGCCGTCGTTACGGGAGGTGCGCTCCTCGGACGGATCCTGCCGGCCGGATGGGGGCCCATGGCGGTGTTGCTGGGGGTGCTCGCCACCATTGACATCATCTGGATCACGTCTGGCGGGGCGGCGAGTGATGCGGTACGGACCGTCGCGACTCTCACAGTTCGAAGTGGGAACTCCACGGCGGCGATCGGCACCGGGGATATCCTCCTCGCGGCAGCGATCGCGTCCCACTGGCGTAGTCGCGGCGCGCGCTTCGCGCCGGCCATCGCAGGTGCGCCGCTCGGCATGATCCTTGCCAATCTGTTCTTTGCCGTCTCCGGGGTAGCCAACCTTGCACTCGTTCCGTTCATCGCCGTGGGGTGGATCGGTACAGAAGTGTGGTGGAGGCGTATGGCGGGAACGGTCGTCACCGTCGGTGGAGAACTTGGGGCAACCGAACGCCGGGCCGAGCAAGACCACCGGCGCTCTGCACGGTGACCGACGGAGCCGCGACGGTGCTTGCAGGTGAGGTCAGCTCGCTCGGGCATCGTTCATTTCGTCGGACCTGCAAGTTGGTCACGTGCGGCGACCGCTTCGGCTCGGCGGCGACCACGGTACAGCCATCCATGATGTGGCCAATGGCGGTATGGGGCGCGGGGGCCGCCAATCCGGTGACTCCGCACACCACCGGCGCTTCCGACACGACACAGTCGCACCTTCTCACCGACCACCTCGCCGGTGCGTCCGGCATCCTGACCACCTGATGGCGCCGATCGTTGCCGAGACCGGACCGAGTCTCACGGTCGACTCTGGCGAGCAGGGCGAGGGGCGGGTGCAAACACCGAGTGCGTTCGGCATCATGGGATCCGCTCGATCAACCGACTGTCACCGAGGGTGGTTGTTCCTCCGAGACCGCCGTCCCGGGTGTCGTGAACAGTGGCTTGAACAGCCACACGGCAAGAGCCAGGAGGGCAAGGCCAAAGCCTACGAATACGGCCGTGCCCACCGATGAGGCGGCAGGATCATCGTTTACCATCATGACCACTCCCATACCGGCAACGGCGGTGGCGAGGAGGGCGCCCCACCCGATCACCGTGTACATGAGCTTCTTCGCCCAGGTCGCTCCGCGCAGTATGCCGACACCGGTGACGATCGCGACCGGTACCACGATGCCGAGGTCCATCAACTTGACAATCCAGAAGACGGTCGGGCTTTGGGTGTATTCGACGCCGTATGGCGCGCCGCCGATCACGTCCACGAGGCCCGGGAGGTGCAGGCCGAACGTCAGGAATGCCGCCAGGAAGAAGATCACCGTTACCGCCGTCCGACGCATTACGACGGACGGTTCGGGCAGCTTCCGTTGGTCGACGGCGTTCCACGCCATGACGAACGCGGCTCCCCCAAGAAGGAATACGGCGAGGAAGAGCGGAAAGAACCGCTCGCTGTTTCCCGGTCGCGAGGCGAACTCTCCACCGATCGTGAGTTGGGTGTACACGTAGATGGCGTAGCCGGCGGGAGCGAGTGCGACGACCGGGCCGGCGGGGTGGCTCCGCAAGGTGAGGACACCGGCCGCGAGCGCCGCCGGTGCCACCAGGATGAGCCCGATGGCGTCGCCGCCGACTATCTGGTTGAGGAGGTCGTCGACCACGTGATAGTTGATCAGGTGGAATCCGAGCGGACCGAGCAACGTCGCCGCAGCGACGCCGATGCCGAGACCGAACAACACGATCGCAAGTTGGCGCGCCGGACGACTCTCGCGTTCTGCTCGCGTCGACGCGGTCTGTGATGCCATCCTCGAACCATACAGCAACACCGCCGGCGTCTTCCCCCTCCGACGGTCCACCGTACATCTCATCTGCGCCCTGCCCGCCGAGCAGCATGACGAAGCGCCGATCGTATGTCGGTACGTGAGCCTCGAATCCCTCGTCGAGACCCGGATCCTGGTCATCGAACCCGACCATCTCGAGGAGGTGACATCGCCGCTCGAACCGGCATTCGGCCGGAATGGAACCTGTAAGGTCGGCACGAGATCACCCATACATCATGTCTCGAGACGTGACCCGACCCGGGTACGAAGTGTGTGGGTCACCGGCTCATGTGATGGAAGCGAGCACATGAAGTCGCCGGATCGAGCCCGGTCGTGGCGCGGACTCCCAATCCTTCCGATCGATGGAGGCGGCAGGCCGAGGCTCAGCAGGGAAGGTCGCTGTGACCCATCAGGTACTCGTCGACCGCCCGCGCACACCGGCGACCCTCGTTGATGGCCCATACCACCAACGATTGGCCACGACGCATGTCTCCGGCAGCGAAGACACCGGGCACGCTCGTTGCATAGTTGTCGGTGTCCGCCGCCACGTTCCCACGCCGATCGAGCTCGACACCGAGTTGCTCGAGTAGGCCCTCGTGGACGGGGCTGACAAACCCTGTTGCCAACAGGACGAGATCCGTCTGCAGCGCGAACTCGCTTCCGGCGACCTGGGTCATCACCCATCGCCCATCGACCTGCTTCCAGTCGACTCCGATACCTCGCAGCGTCTCGACTCGTCCGGCCGAGCCTTCGAACGAAGTGGTGGCAACCGACCACAAACGCTCGCAACCCTCCTCGTGAGATGTGGACGTTCGCAGCTTCGTCGGCCAGTTGGGCCAGATGAGCATCTTGTCGGGATGCTCCGGAGGCCGGGGCAAGAGCTCCAGTTGCGTGACGGAGGCAGCACCCTGCCGGTTCGCGGTTCCGACACAGTCGGCGCCGGTGTCGCCACCGCCGATGACCACAACGTGCCTGCCTTCGGCGGTGATCTGTTCCAGATCACCGGGGAACTCGCGGCCGACCCTTCGGTTCTGCAGGGTCAAGAATGACATCGCAAAATGAATCCCGTCGAGATCGCGCCCAGGGATGAGGAGATCTCGGGGCTTCTCACACCCGGCCGCCAATACCAGTGCGTCGTATTTGCTGACGAGGCGTTCCACCGGCACGTTTACGCCGACATGGCTGTTGACACGGAACTCGACACCCTCTGCCTGCATTTGCGCCAGCCGACGGTCGATAACCGACTTCTCGAGCTTGAAATCCGGGATCCCATAGCGGAGAAGGCCGCCGATCTTGGCGTTCTTTTCGAACACCTCGACCTGGTGGCCCGCCCGGGACAACTGCTGCGCCGCGGCCAAACCGGAGGGCCCCGACCCGATGACCGCGACGCGTCTATCGGTGTGTCTTCCGGGGATCTTGGGGTCGATCCACCGGTTCTGCCAGGCCTTTTCGATGATCGCGTACTCGATCGTCCTGATGGTCACCGGTGCATCGTGGAGATTGAGTGTGCACGCCTCCTCGCAGAGTGCCGGACAGACCCGGCCGGTGAACTCGGGGAAGTTGTTCGTCGAATGCAGCACGTCGACGGCCTCGCGCCAGTCGCCCCGATATACGAGGTCGTTCCAGTCCGGAATGATGTTGCCGATCGGACAGCCAACATGGCAGTACGGGACGCCACAGTCCATGCAGCGGGATCCTTGCTTCGCCACCGCCTCGTCCGTCAATGGAATCGAGAACTCGCGATAGTTCTTCCGGCGCTCCTCCACCGGCAGGTAGCCACGCTCTTGGCGTTCGATCTTCTGGAATCCTGTCGGTGAGCCCATCACACGCGCTCCACCGTCGGTGTGCGCTGCTGCAACGCCCGCCGATACTCCACCGGCACCACTTTGAAGAACCGGGTCAGGTACTCATCGAAGTGATCGAGGATCTCTTCTGCCCGGGAACTGTTGGTGAGGCGGGCATGGCGGGCGATGAGGGTCTTCAGCCGCCACACGTCGTGTCGCAGCGGATCGGCGAGAAGCTCCTCCGGAGTGGGGTTGTCGGAGACTTCGAGTGGGACATCGTTATCAGGTGTGACTCGCTCGATCTCGACCATATGGTGATTGACTCGCTGTTCGAAATCGCCGGCATCGTCGATCACGTAGGCGATCCCGCCGCTCATCCCGGCGCCGAAGTTCCTGCCGGCCTTGCCGATCACGACGACGCAGCCCCCGGTCATGTACTCGCAGCCGTGGTCGCCGATTCGCTCGACGACCGCAATGGCGCCGGAGTTCCGGACGGCGAATCGCTCCCCGGCTCCGCCGTTGAAGTAGCAGTCGCCGGAGATGGCTCCGTACAGCACGGTGTTGCCGATGATGATGTTCTCGCGTGGGACGAACGGGCCGGATGGCTCCGTCTCGATGATGATGCGGCCGCCCGACAGCCCCTTGCCGACGTAGTCGTTGGCGTCCCCTTCGAGGTGGAGCGTGATGCCGTGAGCCAGCCAGGCGCCGAAGCTCTGTCCGGCGGTCCCGTGCAGCTTGATGTGGATCGTATCGTCGGGGAGACCGGCGTGGCCGTATCGACGGGCCACCTCGCCCGACAGCATTGCGCCGATGGAAAGGTTCGTGTTGTTCACCGAGGTCTCGATCGAGACCGCTCGGCGGTGTTCGAGAGCCGGCATCGCCTTCTCGATGAGAACGTTGTCGAGAGCCCGATGTAGTGAGTGCCGTTGTTCTCCGGTGTTGCTGATGGCGACACCGGGCCCGGGCCGAGGCTTGAACAAGACCTTGGAGAAGTCCAGACCCTGAGCCTTCCAATGCTCGATCGCGTCCTTTGCGCGGATACGATCACTCTGACCGATCATCTCGGCAAAGGTGCGGAAGCCCAACCTGGCCATGATCTCTCGGGTCTCTTCCGCGACGAACATGAAGAAGTTGACGACATGCTCCGGTTTGCCGGGAAAGAGCTTGCGCAGCTCTGGGTCTTGGGTGGCCACTCCGACCGGGCAAGTGTTGAGGTGGCACTTGCGCATCATGATGCAGCCCTCGGAGATGAGAGCGGCGGTCCCGAAACCCACTTCGTCCGCCCCCAGCAACGCCGCAATCACGATATCCCGGCCGGTGCGGATGCCACCGTCGGTCTGAATGGCGATCCGTCCCCGCAGTCCATTGGCGACCAGGGTCTGGTGTGCCTCGGACAGACCGATCTCCCAGTGCGAGCCTGCCTGCATCACCGAGGTGAGAGGGCTGGCGCCCGTGCCACCCTCATTGCCGGAGATGAGGACATGGTCGGCGTGCGCCTTGGCGACACCGGCGGCAATCGTGCCGACACCGACCTCGGACACCAGTTTCACGCTGATGCGGGCTGTCGGGTTGACGTTCTTCAGGTCGAAGATGAGCTGCTTGAGGTCCTCGATCGAATAGATGTCGTGGTGGGGCGGGGGTGAGATCAGGCCGACACCCGGCGTGGAATGGCGCACCTTGGCGATCCACTCGTTCACCTTGTAACCGGGAATCTGGCCACCTTCGCCTGGCTTGGCACCTTGAGCCATCTTGATCTGGATGTCGTCGGCGTTTACCAGATACTCGGTCGTCACTCCGAAGCGACCCGACGCGACCTGCTTGACGGCGGACCGCATGGAGTCGCCGTTCTCCAAGGGAACGTACCTGCTCGGCTCCTCGCCACCCTCGCCCGTGTTCGACTTGGCGCCGAGCCGGTTCATCGCGATCGCGAGATTCGTGTGGGCCTCCCAGGAAATCGACCCGAACGACATGGCGCCGGTCGCGAAGCGTTTCACGATTTCGGAGGCCGGCTCGACCTCATCGAGAGGAATCGGTTCGTCGAGGAAATCGAGTTCGAAGAGTCCCCGCAGGTTCTTCAGCTTGTGGGTCTGGTCGTTGACCATTGCGGTGTACTTCTGGAAGAGGTCATAGTCACCGGATCGGACCGAGTGCTGGAGCGTGGAGATGGTCTCCGGGGTCCAGACGTGCACCTCGCCCTGCAACCGGAACGCATAGTCGCCACCGACATCGAGACCGGGGGTGAGATATGTCTTCGTGCCAAAGGCGGCCTCGTGGCGCCGGACGGTCTCGGCAGCGATCTCGTCGAGGCCGATACCCTCGATCACTGAGGGAGTGCCCGTGAAGTACCGCTGGATGAACTCGGTGTTCAAGCCGACGGCATCGAAGATCTGGGCACCGCAGTAGGACTGGAACGTTGAAATACCCATCTTCGACATCACCTTGAGCATGCCCTTGTTGAGCGCGTTGATATAGCGCCTCTCGGCCTCTTCCGGGGATGGGCTGCCGGGCAGCTCGTCGACGAGAGCATGGATACTGTCGAATGCAAGGTACGGATTGATGGCCTCGGCGCCGTAGCCACCGAGTAGGCAGAAGTCATGAACCTGGCGGGCCTCACCGGTCTCGACGACCAGTCCCACTTCGGTTCGCAGACCGGCCCAGATCAGATGGTGGTGAACGGCTGCGGTCGCCAGCAGGGCCGGTATGGCAATCCGCTCCACCTCCAGGCGCCGGTCGGACAGGATGAGGATGTTGCGACCCTCGCGTACCGTCTCGATGGCCCGATCACACAGTCTCTCCAACGCCTGGCGCATACCGGCGGCGCCTTCGCGGGCCGGATAGCAGATGGTCAGCTTGCGGGTCCGGAAGGCATCGTCGACGTGGTTCTCGATGCGACGAATGCGTTCCAGGTCCACATTGGTGAGGATCGGGTGTGTGACCTCCAGGCGCTTGTGGGTGCCACCGGTGTTGAGATCGAGCAAGTTCGGTCGGGGCCCGATCAGAGATACCAGTGACATCACCGTCTCCTCCCTGATCGGATCGATCGGAGGGTTGGTGACCTGGGCGAATCGTTCCTTGAAGTAGTCGTACAGCATCTTGGGACGGTCGGACAGCACCGCCGGGGGAGTATCACGGCCCATCGACCCGATGGGGTCCTTGCCTTCGGAGGCCATCGGCTTCAGGAAGAACTCGATGTCCTCACGGGTATAGCCAAAGGCCTTCTGAGTAGTGCGCAGGGTTCCCGCGTCCGGTCCCATGGCAGCGACCTCGGGCGGAAGTTCGGCGATATGGATCTGGGTTTCGTCGAGCCATTGTCGGTACGGCTTCGCCCCGGAGAGAGAGTTCTTGAGTTCCGCATCGTCGATGATGCGGCCCTGCTCGAGATCGATCAGCAGCATCTTGCCGGGTTGGAGACGCCACTTCTTGACGATCTTCTCCTCAGGGATGTCGAGTACGCCCATCTCCGACGCCATCACGACGAGGTCGTCATCGGTGACGAAATAGCGGGCCGGGCGGAGCCCGTTGCGATCGAGGGTGGCGCCGATCTGCCTGCCGTCGGTGAAGGCAACGGCGGCGGGCCCGTCCCAGGGCTCCATGAGGGCGGCGTGATACTCATAGAAGGCCTTGCGCCCGCCGTCCATCAACGGGTTGTCCGCCCACGCCTCGGGGATCATCAGCATCATGGCGTGACCGAGGGGATATCCGCCCGCCAGCAACAGGTCGAGTGCATTGTCGAACGTCGCCGAGTCTGACGCCCCATCTCCGATCAGGGGCCACAGCTTCTCGAGGTCGTCACCGATGATCTCCGACGACATGTTCTGCCGGCGAGCCATCATCCAATTGACGTTGCCCTGGACCGTATTGATCTCGCCGTTGTGACACAGATAGCGGAACGGCTGTGCCAGGCGCCACGACGGGGATGTGTTCGTCGAGAACCGCTGGTGGATGAGGGCAAGAGCCGATTCGGTCCGCTCATCGGCGAGGTCCTTGTAGTACACGGCGAGTCTCTTGGCCAGCATCATGCCCTTGTACGTGATGGTTCTGGCCGACATCGAGGTCACGTAGAACTCGCCTCGTCGTATGAGATAGGGAGCGCGTTTCTCCAGCTGGACATGGGCCTGTTTGCGAATCACGTACAGCTTGCGGTCGAAATGATCGGCGTCGACGATGTTTTCGCCGCGGCCGATGAACAGCTGGCGTATCACCGGTTCGATGGGCCTGACACTCTCACCAAGGCACGATGAGTCCACGGGAACGTCGCGCCACCCGAGCAGCTTCTGGCCCTCGCGTATCACCAGTTCGGTCAGGAGGTTCTCACACACGACGCGGTCGACGGGATCCTGTGGCAGAAAGATCAGTCCAACCCCATAGGTACCGGGTTCAGGAAGGCAGACCCCCTGTGCCGCCATTTCCGGCCGGAAGAAACCGTCGGGTATCTGGAGCAGCATCCCGGCACCGTCACCCGCCAGCGGGTCCGCCCCGACTGCGCCGCGGTGCGTGAGGTTCGCCAGGACCGTCAGCCCCTGGGTGATGATCTGGTGGCTCTTACGGCCTTTGATGTCGGCGACGAACCCGATGCCGCACGAATCGTGGTCGAGGACAGGTTGGTAGAGTCCTGCCGCCTGCTGAATCTGCTGTTCTTTACGCTTCATATTCCCTCACATCCGGTCGGTAGCCGACCAACCGGTTCTGGGTGAGAGTACCCAGAGGTCGGTCATTCTGCGAAGAATGAGGGCTATAGGAGGCGGCTCACGACGGGAATCCGCTTCTATCGCTCTTCACGTTGGGGCGCGGCGTGTTGTGAACTCCGGGGTGTAATCCTGAGATCGATCGATACGGGCGAGGGTCCCGCCATGCTGCGGAATGTGCGTTTGTGGGAGCGGAGGCTCTTGTCGGTGGTGCAAGGTGGTGGCGGTGCGACCGTCCCGGTGGGAACGCCCGGGTTCGCGGTCGGTGCCACCGAGGTCGTGACCGGTGAGCGGTGGCCGTATGTGGAGACGACCACCAATGTCGTGGGCCATCCGGGGTACGGCATCCGGGCGGTGGGTCACGCGGTCCTGAAAGGTGATGCAGGATCTGCCGAACTCAGGCGGACCGACGGTGCCGGTGTAGGCGACGCGTTGCTTGCGGTGTCCGGGTGCGGACCGTCAGGTCACGGCGCGGTCGGTGATGTCGAGTGGCATTGCTGTCCGGGCGGTCTTGCCTCGATAGGCCTGTGGAGGTCTGGCCTGCGATTCGTTCGCGGCCGGAGCCAGGCGCCGTTCAGCTCGTCAGACTTCTCGTTGTGCCGGCTAGAACCGTCGACGGAACCAGTTCTTCTCGAAGAGCACCTTTCCGAGGTGCCAGCGGCGGCCGGCCTTGTGGAGCTTGATCTGAGGGGTGGGTTCGGTGTAGAAGTCGCCACGGCCGAAACCTGCTCTGCCGCCGCCTGTCTCGATGAAGCATTCGCCGTATCCGTCGTACCGTACCGGTTCACCCTTTCCGGTGATCTCTCTGGCGATGTTCTGCGCGACCACTGCCGCCTGGTGTTCGGCGAATACTCCTGCCATGGGTAGAGGCTTTCCCATCATGAGGGGAATCACGGTCACATCCCCAATCGCGTACACATCGCGGAACTGCGTATCCATCGTGTTGCGGTCCACGGGGATCCAACCCGAATCGTCGACAAGACCGGCCTCACGGACAACGCGTGGAGCGCGGTGGGGTGGCACATAGGCGAGCAGATCGAAGTCTGCGTGTGCGTCATTGTCGAACACGATGCGTCGCGCTTGAGCGTCAACCCGTATGACTTGGTGTCGGGGGTAGTAGCCGATCCCGTTGTCTTCAACCATCCGGCGTACCCCTGCTGATACTTCGGGGCCGGTGACGCCCATGGGTGCGGGCTCGGCGGTATACAGGTCAACTCGGCTCTTGTCACCGATTCCTCGCTTACGGCAATAGTCCTTGATGAGCATCGCTGCTTCATACGGTGCCGCCGGGCACTTGTAGGCGGGGGTCGCCGTGAGGACGATGATCCGTCCACCATCGAAGGCCTCGAGGGCGTCGCGGAGGCTCTTGGCGTTGGCCAGCGTGTAGAAGTTGTGCCCGGCTTCTGCCAGGCCCGGGATGCTGCCGGGGGCAAGTTCGACACCGAGTGACACAATGAGGTAGTCGGCATCCAGATCCCGGCGTCCACTGCCAGGCCTGCCCGAGACAGGATCATCCTCCAAAGATCGGTCGACGACGTGTACGCGGCGCTCTTCAGGTTCGATCCGCTCGATCTCACCGTGTGCGACCTCGATGCCTTTCCTGGCGAGCCGCTCGAGGGGACGACCTATTTCGCGAACGGTGCGTTGTCCGGTCATGAGCCACAACAAGGATGGAGCGAACAGGTGGTCGCGTTCGCGGTCGACGATGATCACTCGATGCTGTTCAGGCAACTCCTTACGCAGCGATGTCGCCGCTACCACTCCGCCTATTCCACCACCCAGAATCACGGTGGTCTTGGCATCGCTCATTGCGTTTCCCGTCGGTTCGTCGAACACGTCTCACCCTGGCCGGCCATGTCAGAAGACAAGGACACGATCGGCGTGCAAGGTCCAGTCGGTCAACTCGTCCAGCGTGCCGCGGTGACATCCGTCGGCGAGCTCTTCGGCGCTGATGCCCCGGGCATCCATGCATGTTCCACACACGCCGACCGCGCCGCCCCGGCGGGTCACCGATCGGAGCATGCGTTCGAGGTTGTAGTAGCCCTGGGGCACCTTTTGCCCGGCTTTCGCACAGGCTGCGCCGTCGCCGAGGAGGAAAACCTGCACATGTTCGCCTTCTCGCCTGGCGATCGATCCGGCAAGGCGTAGCCCGTTGTAGCTGCGCTCGGTCCCGTAGGGCGGGTCGTTGAGAATGAACAGGACGTTCATCCTTGCGGTTCCTTTCCCACGGCCACTGGCAGTCCCGCTTGGCGCCACTCGGGGAGCCCCTCCTCGAGACGCCGCGCCCGGAATCCGTGACGATGCAACAGCTCCAGAGCCTGGGGAGCAAGAACGCAATACGGTCCCCGGCAGTAGGCGACGATCTCGGCGTCCCGAGGCAGACTCGCCAGCCTCCGCTCGAGTTCGTTGAGCGGCACTGAGATCGCTCCGGGAATATGGCCCGCCTCGTACTCCTCACCAGGGCGAACATCCAGCACGATCACATCGCCGTCGTCGGCGCGGGAGAGCAACTCCTCCTTTCCCACAGGGTCGAGTTCGTCCCGAGCCTCGAAGTAGTCGCGCATCACCTGGTCCACTTCCGCGTAACGATCCCTGGCCAGGTCACGAAGCGAGAAGAAAAAGCCGCACACCGTCTCGTCGGCCAAGCGATAGAAGACCCTCGTTCCCTCCCTGCGAGTCTCGACCAGCCGGGCTTCGCGAAGCACTCTCAGGTGGGCAGAAGTGTTCGTCACACCCATCGCCGCTGCCTTCGCCAGAACCTCGACGCTTCTCTCACCCTGACAGAGAAGATCGAGCAGCTCGATGCGTTTCGAATTGGCAACCGCCTTGCCGATGCGAGCAAACTGCTCATAGAGACCGTCCTTGACCGCTCTGCCCGTCTTCAGCACGTGAACCACACTCCTTCACCGTTCTATAAAACTATAGAATACCAGTATATCGCGGGTGGCGAGTCGAGAAAGCTGTCCAAGAAACGAGTCCATCCCGATGTGGGGATGGGACTGGGGTGCGGGATGGATGTTCCTGTGGATACGCCCTTGTGGGTTGGCGTGGTCCTCCTCACTACGCGGGGGGTCACTCCTCTCCGACCTCACGATCCAAGGGTTTGGATTCCGAATCATCGCCTCGGCAGGCAAGAGTCTCATGGGAGGGCTCGTCCCTGAAGATCCGGGCACTCTGCGTTCGAGCCTTCTATTCCAGGCCACGCCCAGGCCGGCGAGTGGCGGTGGGTTTCTTGCATTCGGATGATGGCAACGGCACCGGAGCCCGCAGGGAAGCCGCGTTGGTCCGCACCTCTGCGCAACGACATGAACGCGCCCGAAGAAGGTGCCATGGCGATGACCGCCTGGTCGGCCGAGTCTGCCGGGGTGTCGTTCGTTGCCGGATTGGAGCTCGCGTGGGTCGCTCGTGCACTCGAAGACCCTCATGTGACGTCTGTAGCTCTCACCGAGACAGAGCTTGCGTTTGAGCAGGTGGGAGCGCTCACCAAGGTGGGGACCCCGGAGAGCGAGATCGATCCGGTCGAACGCGCCGCCGGGCTCCGCGTGGCACAGACACGGGCGCCGGTGCGACGGTTCCATCGGCATCGGCCGTGCATCCCAGCTCGTTCCGGTCCGGCCCCGCCGTCAGGTCGAAGGGCGTGACCAGGGTTGCCGGTGGCCCGGATGCGGGCGCACCAGCCGGACATAGGTTCGTCATCTCATCCAGTCGGCGAACGGCGGGCCCACGACGCTCGACAACCTGGCGACGCTCTGCGATCACGGCATCGTCTCATCCAGGAGGGCGACTGGAGGATCGACCGTCGCCCCTCAGGGCACCTTCGGTTTACCTACAGCGACGGGGCGACCTTGACACCCGGACTGCACAGTTTGCGAAGCGACGTGCGGCGAAGACTCCTCTGCCCTGTCATCTCGGGGCAACCCGAACTCGTCGATACGGGATGGCAGCCGACCGATCGACCGCACTCAGTCGGTCGCCACCCTCGCCGCGATACGGTCGCCGATCTGTGCCGTCGTGGCGCCCATCTCGGGTCCGCTCATCGACCCAAGCTCGGACAGGACCGTACTCGCCGCCGATTCGACCGCACGGGCGGCATCGGTCTCACCCAAGGATGCCAGGCACATGGCGGCCGAGAGGACCGATGCGACCGGGTTCGCCCAACCTCTCCCGGCGATGTCCGGCGCCGAGCCATGAACCGGTTCGAACATCGACGGGTGATCGCCGGGAGGGTTGAGATTGCCGCTGGCAGCCAATCCCATCCCACCCTGGACGGCGGCCCCCAGGTCGGTGATGATGTCACCGAACAGGTTGTCGGTCACGACCACGTCGAACCGCTCCGGCTCCGTCACCAGGTAGAGGCACATGGCATCGACGTGGACGTAGTCGAGCGTCACCTCCGGGAAGTCTGCCGAAACCTCCTCCGCCGTTCTGGTCCACAGGTCGCCGGCGTAGACGAGGACATTGGTTTTGTGACACAACGTCAGTCTTCCCTCGCGTCGCTCCGCCTCGGAGAACGCGTAGCGGACCACCCGTTCGACACCCCGGCGAGTGTTGATCGACTCTTGGGTTGCCACCTCGCCGGAGGTTCCCCTTCGCAGCGTCCCTCCCGCACCCACATAGAGCCCTTCGGTGTTCTCCCTGACCACCACGAGGTCGCAGCGGTCCGGAGTCAGGTCGGCGATCGGTGAAGGAACCCCCGGATACAGCTTCACGGGACGCAGGTTGATGTACAGGTCGAAGTCGAATCGGAGTCGTAGCAGCAGGCCCCTCTCGAGCACGCCGGGAGGAACATCGGGGCTACCGACCGCGCCCAGCAGGATGGCGTCGTGGTCGTCGAGCTCCGCCTCGATCGAGTCGGGGAGGACCTCTCCTGTCGCACGGTAGAGGGCGCTTCCCAGGTCGTACTCGGTGGTCTCGACGGCGAACGAGAATCGTTCCGCCGCCACCGAGAGGACTTTCAGTGCCTCGGCGGTGACCTCAGGTCCGATCCCGTCGCCTCCGATCACCGCGATTCGATGTTTGGCCATGCTGTACCTTCCACGCAGGGATGAACGAGTGTACCGATGCTCAAACCTGCCAGGATGCCTTGTCGAGTGCCGATACGAACGCCTCCGCGGAGCCTTCGACCACGTCGGTGGAGACACTTCGTCCCGAGTAGGCACCGTCCCCGACCCTGACCACGACATTCACCTCTGCCATGGCGTCCGCCCCGGAGGTCACAGGGACGACGCGGTAGTCGACGAGCGTCGCATCGAGATCGAACGCCTGGCGAATCGCGGCGAAAGCCGCGTGCACCATGCCGTCCCCCTCGCCGGTGAACTCTTTCTCGGCTCCGTTCATCTTCAACCGCACCACTGCCCGAGGTGTGACCTCGTTGCCTCCGGCTACGTGGAGCCCGACAAGCTTCGTGGACTGCATCGGCTGGTGGACCTCATCCTCGATGATCGCCCGGATCTCGTCCTCGGTGATGTGGATCTTGCGGTCGGCGAGTTGCTTGAACCGCTCGAACGCCTTGCCGAACGCCTCGTCCTCCAGAGTGATCCCCATCTTGGTGAGCGTGTCGGCGAAGCCGGCCCTCCCCGAGTGCTTCCCCAGGATGATCTGGCCGCCCTCCTGGCCGACGGAGGCGGCGTCCATGATCTCGTAGGTGAGACGGTCCCGCAGGACGCCGTGCTGGTGGATGCCCGCCTCGTGTGCGAAGGCGTTGCGTCCCACGACCGCCTTGTTGTACTGGACCGGGTAGCCGGTGAGTCGCGAGACCAGCCGGGAGGTCTCGAAGATCTGGGTGCTGTCGGCTCCGACCGTGACGTTGAAGCGGTCGGATCGGGTCCGCACCGCCATGATCACCTCTTCGATCGAGGTGTTGCCTGCACGTTCGCCTATGCCGTTGATGGCCCCTTCGATCTGGCGGGCTCCGGCGGAGATCGCCGCCAGCGAGTTGGCCACGGCCAGCCCCAGGTCGTTGTGGCAATGGACCGAGATGATCACGTCGTCGTGGTCGTCTCGGACTTCCGCGTACACCCGGCGGATGAGCTCCGCAAAATCGGTGGGCAGCGCATAGCCGACGGTGTCGGGAATGTTGATGGTGGTTGCGCCTGCTGCGACCGCTGCCTTGCACACGGCGATCAGGAAGTCGGGGTCGGTTCGGGTGGCATCTTGTGGGCTGAACTCGACGTCATCACAGTAGCTCCGGGCTCTCTCCACACCCTCGGCCGACGCGGCGAGCACCTCGTCGGGCGTCATGCGCAGCATCTTCTCCATGTGTACCTGCGAGGTGGACATGAAGACGTGGATGCGGGCCTGGTCGGCGCCACGGAGCGCATCCCAGGCCTGGTCGATGTCGTCCGGGTGAGCCCGCGCCAGGCTGGCGATGACCGGTCCCCGTACGCTCTCGGCGATACGGGAGACGGCTTCGAAGTCGCCAGGGGAGGACGCTGCGAAGCCGGCCTCGATCACGTCGATGCGCAGCTTCGCGAGCTGCTGGGCGATGGCTACTTTCTCATCTGGGGAAAGGGCGATCCCTGGTGCCTGTTCCCCGTCACGCAGGGTGGTGTCGAAGAGGATCAAACGGTCGGACATGGCAAACTCCTTGGCTCTCTCGTTGCCGGTGACTTCCGGCGCGGGACGTCGGCAGGCGGTGGCCTGCCTACCGGAGGGGCCGGGTCAGCCGATGAGGCTGCCCGGCCTGGGAAGCACGAGAAGCCTCCAACGGGGGAGTCGAGCCGTTTCAGCGCCCTGCACGTTCACTCCGGAGGCTGCTTGGGGTCGAGGAAGGGCATCATCTGGCGAAGGCTGCGTCCCACCTGCTCGATGAGGTGGTCGCGATCCTGGACACGACGCTCCAGGAGGAACGGGGCTCCGGCCCGGGCCTGGGACATCCACTCTTTGGCGAAGGCGCCCGACTGGATCTCTTCCAGCACGTCCTTCATCGCCGCTCTCGTCTGGTCGGTGACGATGCGAGGGCCACGCGTGTAGTCCCCATACTCCGCGGTGTCGGAAACGCTGTATCGCATCCACGAGAGGCCGCCCTCGAAGAGAAGATCGACGATCAACTTGAGTTCGTGGAGGGTCTCGAAGTAGGCGGATTCGGGTTGATACCCGGCCTCGACCAGAGTTTCGAACGACGCCTTGATCAGGGACGAGACGCCCCCGCACAGAATCACCTGCTCTCCAAACAGGTCTGTCTCCGTCTCCTCCTTGAAGGTCGTCTCCAGAACCCCGGCCCTGGTCCCGCCGATTCCCCAGGCGTACGAGAGGCCCAGATCGTGGGCGCCTCCGGTGGCATCCTGGTGAACGGCCAGGAGGCAGGGGACGCCCGAACTCTCCGTGTAGGTGCGGCGAACCAGATGTCCTGGGCTCTTGGGCGCCACCATCACCACGTCGACCTCTTCGGGGGGATGGATGAACCCGAAGTGGATGTTGAAACCGTGCGCGAACATCAGGGCGTCGCCCGGTTTCAGATAGGGCGCCACCTCGGCGGCGTACAGGTCGGCCATCAACTGATCGGGCACCAGCAGCATGACGACGTCCGCCCAGGCGGCGGCGTCAGGGACGTTCATTACCTGCAGCCCGGCTTCTTCGGCCTGCGCCCGGCTGCTCGAGTCGGGGCGGAGGCCGACGACGACATCGACGCCGGCTTCGTGCAGGTTCAGCGCATGGGCGTGCCCCTGGCTTCCGTAGCCGATCACCGCCACCTTTCGGCCCCTGATGATCGACGGGTCGCTGTCTTTGTCGTAGTAGATGGTGGCCATGTTCCCTCTCAGCCGATCGCGCGCAAGCTTGCGCTGTTGTTCTTCACTTCTCGGGCCATCGCTATCCGTCCGGATGTTACGAGGTCGGTGATTCCGTAGGGGCGGACCAGGTTCAGGAAGTCTCTGAGCTTGGTCGAATCACCCGTGACCTGAAAGGCGATCGTCGCGGGGCCGACATCGACGGCTATCGCCTTGAAGATCGCAGCCACCTCCAATACCTCGCCTCGGCGGCTGGAAGGAGCGCTGACGCGCACGATCATGATCTCGCGCTCGAGGGACTGCTCAGGGTCCAGTTCTGCGATCTTCACCACGTTGATCAGCTTGTGCAGCTGCTTCTTCACCTGTTCCAGTTCCGGAGCTTCGACAACGATCGTCATGAGCGCCGTGCCATCGTCTCTGGCGGGTCCGACGGCCAGCGAGTGGATGTTGAACCCGCGGCGGGCCAGCAACAGCGATACCCGCGCCAACACTCCTGGCCGATCCTCGACCAGCACCGACAACGTGTGTTGTATCTGCATGGAATTGCTCACGGTTGCATGTCCAATCTCGGGATACCGTTCGGGTCTTGCTTGACGATCGTGTCCGGACCGATCATCACCTCGTCGTTCGTCCCTCCGGCACGCACCATCGGGAACACCATTTCGTCCGGATCGACGACGAACTCGACCACCACCGGCCGATCGTCGATCGCCAGCGACTTCTCGATGACCGGGGCGACTTCCTCGGGTGTTTGGGCACGCAGCCCCACACAGCCCATCCCCTCCACCAGCTGGACGTAGTCGACCTTGTCGCCGAGCAGAGTGGCCGAGAAACGCCCGGAGTAGAAGAGCTCCTGCCACTGTTTCACCATCCCGTGGGCGCCGTTGTTCATGATGGCGATCTTCACGGGGATCTGCTCCGTGGCGGCGGTGATCAGTTCCTGAAGCGTCATTTGGAAGCAGCCGTCGCCGTCGATGGCATACACGAGTTCGTCGGGCATGCCTGCTTTGGCGCCGACGGCGGCCGGAACCGCAAACCCCATGGTGCCCAGCCCTCCCGAGTTGATCCACCGGCGCGGCTCGTCGAACTTCCAGAACTGGGATGCCCACATCTGGTGCTGTCCGACTCCCGAGACCAGGATGGCATCGCCTCCGGTCAACCGGTAGAGCTCCTCGATCACGTACTGGGGCTTGATCGGTCCGTCCGGCTGCTGGTCGTAGTGCAGCGGGTACTCGCGTCGCCAGCCGTCCAGGACCGTCAACCAGGATGTCCGATCGGGGACCTCTCGGTCGCCCCATTCGTCGAGCAGCTGACCCAGCACCCGCCGGGCGTCTCCGACGATCGGGACGTCCGCCTTGCGAACCTTGCCGATCTCGGCAGGATCGATATCTGCGTGGATCACCTTGGCGTGGGGAGCGAACGAAGCCGGGTCGCCGGTGACACGATCGTCGAACCTGACACCGATCGCGATCAACAGGTCGGCTTTCTGAATGGCGGTGGTCGCCGTGTAGGTTCCGTGCATGCCCGACATCCCGAGGGCGAGCGGATGGTGGTCCGGGAAGGCGCCACGCCCCATCAGGGTCGTCACGACCGGAAGGTTGGCCGCCTCGGCCAGCCGGCGCACCTCCTCGTGGGCGCCTGCCTTGATGATCCCGCCGCCGACGTACAGCACCGGGCGCGTGGCCGAAGCGATCAGCGACACGGCTTCCTTCGCCTTGCGGTAGTGCCCTTCCGATTTTGGCTTGTAGCCCGGCAGGTGTATCTCCTGAGGCGTGTGGTTTGTGGTCAGACCGGCCAGCACATCTTTGGGGATGTCGATCAGGACCGGGCCCGGCCGTCCGGTGGCCGCGATGTGGAACGCCTCATGGACCGCGTCGGCGATATCGTCCGGGTTGGTCACAAAGTAGTTGTGCTTGGTGGCGGACATCGTGATACCGACCGTGTAGGCCTCCTGGAAGGCATCGTTGCCCACCGAGCGGGTGGCGACCTGACCAGTGATCGCGACCAGCGGAACCGAGTCGATCAGGGCGTCGGCGAGCGGTGTGACCAGGTTCGTGGCACCCGGGCCCGAAGTGGCGATGCATACCCCGACCTTGCCGGTGGCCCAGGCGTAACCCTCGGCCATGTGGCCGGCACCCTGCTCGTGGCGGGCGAGGATGTGGCGGATCGGGCTGTCGTAGAGCGGGTCGTAGGCGGGGAGGATCGCACCGCCGGGGACGCCGAACACAATGTCTACACCTTCCGACTCGAGGGAGGTGATAAGGACTTCGGCTCCGGTTCTCTTGGTCAAGGTTCGGCCCTTTCAGTGACTGGGCGGGCAGGGCGCCAGGGTGGTCGGGGTGCAAGAAACCCTCCGTTGCGGGAGGGTTGGGGAACGCACACACCGGGCTTGGGGCGTGTGCGTTACATAAGTACGAGAATGTAGTTGTGATTCATTGCCGTAAGGAACATACGCGTCGGTGTCGACATTGTCAACCACAGACCTCATGTCGCCCGCTGTGACTTCGACGCGTATGATCTCCGCCATGGCACGCAAGATCCACTCCCAAGACGTCACCGAGGGTTCCTCCAAGGCAGGCGCCCGGGCCATGCTCCGGGCGGTCGGCCTCACCGATGAGGACTTCACCAAGCCGCAGATCGGGTTGGTGTCGGCCGGAAACGAGGTTACGCCGTGCAATCTCAGCGGGCCACGCCTCTCCAAGCGCGCCAAGGAGGGTGTGCGCGACCGGGGAGGAGTCGGCCTGGTGTTCGCCACCATCGCCGTGTCCGACGGGATCGCCATGGGCCACGAGGGGATGCGTGCCTCCCTCGTGTCCCGGGAAGTGATCGCCGACTCGGTCGAGCTGGTCATGCACGCCGAACGTTTCGACGGCATGGTCACCATCGCCGGCTGCGACAAGTCGCTTCCCGGGATGCTGATGGCGGCCGCCCGAACCAACCTGCCGAGCGTCTTCCTCTACGGAGGGTCGAGCCTGCCGGGACGCTGGCGGGGAAAGGACATCTCGATCGTCGACGTGTTCGAGGGGATCGGCGCGTTTTCGGAAGGGACCCTCACCAAAGAGGAACTGCTCGACATCGAGCGTCACGCCTGCCCAGGGGAGGGCTCCTGCGCGGGAATGTTCACAGCCAACACGATGGCCTCGGTCGGTGAGGCGATCGGCATGTCGTTGCCCGGCTCGGCGGCGGTCCCCGCCCCTGATCCACGTCTCGACGAGTTCGCCGTGGCTTCGGGCAAGGCGGTGATGGCGCTGCTCGAGGCGGACATCCGACCTCGACAGATCATGACCCGACCGGCGTTCGAAAACGCCATCACCACCGTGATGGCCTTGGGTGGTTCCACCAACGCCGTACTCCACCTGCTGGCCATCGCCCATGAGGCCGGAGTCGACCTGACGCTCGAGGACTTCGATCGTATCTCGCGCCGGACACCCCACATCGGCGATCTCAAACCCTTTGGGCGTTACCACATGGTCGACCTGGACCGGATCGGCGGGGTGCCGGTGGTTCTCAAGGTGCTGCTCGACGCCGGGCTGCTGGAGGGTGACGTTTTGACCGTGACCGGTGCGACCATGGCCGAGAACCTGGCCGGTGTCGAGGTTCCAGACGGCCAGGACGTGCTGGCTCCGGTGGATCGTCCGTTGGCCGCCGAAGGGGGCATCGCCGTGTTGCGCGGCTCGCTCGCCCCCGGTGGAGCGGTCGTCAAGGTCGCCGGAGTGGAACTCGATTCGTTCGAAGGCCCTGCCCGGGTGTTCGATGGAGAGCAGGGGGCCCTCGATGCCCTGTTCAAACATCGGATTCTGCACGGAGACGTTGTCGTCATCCGCACCGAAGGGCCCAAGGGAGGGCCCGGGATGCGCGAGATGTTGCAGATCACGGCGGGGATCAAAGGTGCAGGGTTGGGCAAGGATGTGCTCCTCATCACCGATGGTCGTTTCTCCGGTGGCACGACCGGGCTGTGTGTCGGGCATGTTGCTCCCGAATCCGAGGTGGGTGGGCCGCTGGCGCTGGTCGAGGAAAACGACCGTATCCGGGTCGACCTTCCCGGTCGCACACTCGATCTTCTGGTGGATGAGGAAACGCTGGCCCGGCGGCGGGTGCTCTGGAAGCCCCATGCGCCTCGGTATCCCTCCGGGGCACTGGCCAAGTATGCAAAGCTGGTGGGTTCTGCCGAACAGGGCGCCGTCACCGGCTGACGCACCACGACCGGGGGGCCCCGACGTCGAAGAGGCCGCGAACCCGGAGGCGGCTGGTCACAGACGGGGCATGAATGCGGGTCGGCCGTGCTCGAACGCATCGATATCGCTGCTGTGGCGCAGCGTGATGTCGATATCGTCGAGACCGTTCAGGAGGCGGTATTTGATGAACGGGTCGATCTCGAAGTGTGCCTTGAACGATCCCTGTTCGTGGGGCGTTGCGACGCCGATCGTCTGACCGGCGAGGTCGATCGTCGCCTCGAGCGAGGGGTCGGCCTCGGCAAGGTCTATCAGCCGGTGTGTCTCGTCCTCGGAGAGTTGGACAGGGAGCAGACCGATCTTGGTGCAGTTGTTGTAGAAGATGTCGGCAAAGGAAGGTGCCACGATCGCCTGGAAACCCCAGTCCATCAGTCCCCAGGGTGCGTGCTCGCGCGACGAGCCGGATCCGAAATTCGCCCCTGTCAGCAAGATGCGGGCGTCTCGATACTCTGGACGGTTGATGACGAACTCGGGGTCGAGCTCACCGTCCGGTCTGCGCCGCCAGTCATGGAAGAGGAACTCTCCGTAGCCGGTGCGCTCCACTCTCTTCAAGAACTCCTTCGGCATGATCTGGTCGGTGTCGACGTTGACCCGTGGCAGTGGCAGCATCGTGCCGACGATGCGGTCGATCGGTTCCATCACGTGCCCTCCCAGGTTCGGATGTCGACGAAATGACCTTCGATGGCGGCAGCGGCGGCCATCGCCGGGCTGACCAGGTGGGTTCGTCCTCCTCGTCCCTGGCGTCCCTCGAAGTTGCGGTTCGACGTGGATGCGCAGCGTTCACCGGGGGAGAGGGTGTCGGGATTCATCCCGAGGCACATCGAACAGCCGGCATCCCGCCACTCGAACCCGGCGGCTTTGAACACGCGATCGAGACCCTCGTCCTCTGCCTGGAGCTTCACCAGCCCGGAGCCCGGCACGATCATCGCCGACACGTCTGCATGCACCTTCCGACCGTCGACGAGGCGCGCCACGTCGCGCAGGTCTTCCATCCGTGCGTTGGTACACGATCCGATGAAGACCCGGTCGATGTGAATGTCGGTGAGAGGGGTTCCGGGCTCGAGGCCCATGTATGCAAGCGCCCGACGGATCGACTCCTGTTCGTCCGGGTCGATCGCAGCGTCCGGGGAGGGCACCGTGCTCTGCACCGGAAGGGTGTGTGCCGGGTTCGTGCCCCACGACACGTATGGCTCGAGTTCGGAAGCCGAGATGGCCACCTCGGTGTCGAACACCACTTCGGGGTCCCCGGGGAGTGAACGCCAGTAGTCGAGGGCCTGCTCCCAGGCGGGCCCGGTGGGTGCCTGGGGGCGTCCTTCCAGGTACGTGAACGTGGTGTCGTCGGGGGCAATCATCCCTGCTCGGGCTCCGGCCTCGATAGACATGTTGCAGACCGTCATCCTGCCCTCCATCGAGAGACTCTTGATCGCCTCACCTCGAAACTCGATGACATGTCCGATGCCGCCGTCGACGCCGATCCGGGAGATGATGCCCAGGATGATGTCCTTGGCGGTCACCCCGTAGGGCAATGAGCCGTCGACGGTGATCGCCATCGATCGTGGCTTGACTTGAGGGAGGGTTTGTGTGGCGAGCACATGTTCGACTTCCGACGTGCCGATGCCGAAGGCGAGAGCGCCGAAGGCACCGTGGGTGGCCGTGTGGGAGTCGCCACAGACGATCACCATGCCAGGCTGCGTAACGCCCTGTTCGGGCCCGATCACGTGAACGATGCCCTGGCGTGGGTCGTCCAGCCCGAACAACGTGATTCCGAACTCTTGGCAGTTGGTGATCAACGTTTCGATTTGCCGCTTGGAGAGAGGGTCGCGAATGCCCAGTTCGCGATGGACGGTCGGGACCCCGTGGTCGATGGTGGCCAGGCTCAGGTCGGGTCTGCGTACCGTACGACCTGCCAGGCGAAGGCCGTCGAAGGCCTGCGGGGAGGTGACTTCGTGGAGCAGCTGGAAGTCTACGAAGAGCAGATCGGGCTCACCCGGGGCCGAGCGGACGATGTGTTGGTTCCAAACTTTCTCGAACAAGGATCGTGTCATGTCGATACCGTGGCTCGCGGGTAGACGAGCCGGGAAGGATAGCCGGAGACGGGCGATGTCCTCGTTTCTCACCCGGCCGACGGCTCGAGTGCGCCGTCCCGACGCCTCGATCTCCAGCCGTCGCATCGTTCTGGCGGCCGAGGGTGCCTGCTGCCACGTCTTCGGTCCTCGGCGCGCGACGGCGTGCGTTCGCCCTCCGGCCTTGTTGGTGACATGCACGCCTGCCGGTCCACGCACGGACATCGTCCCCGGGAGACTCTAGGAGCGTGGGTCAGTATCTGCTGGTGAGGTGATCTCATCGGCTGGCTGATCGCTGACGGTGTTGTCTCGGGGGGTGGTGTGGGTTCTCGCGTTTTTGGTTGGGTTCGACGAGAATGCGGGTATGGGAGACAACTGTGGTGGTGAGGCGCTTTTTGAGGTGGATCGCGAGGGTGAGCCTTCGATAGTGAGGGTTGCGGCGGGGAGGTCAGGGGTTCCGTCGTTACGACCCGGGCCAGTCGTTTCTCTTGCCGCCGTCCCTGGATGATTGGCTCCCGCAGGACCATACGGCCCGGTTCATCTCTGAGGTGGTTGATGAGTTGTTGGGAGCTATACCTGAATGTTGTGGATGACGGGGTTCGGAGAGAAGGGCGGCGTACCCTTCCCCTGCGGCTCCGGGCTCAAGTACAAACACTGCCACGGCCTGGCGGGCTGGTAGCACTTGGCGCGGAATCTCGGTCGCATGGGAACGGTTCGAATGGACACCCGCGACTGGTGACATGTGCGTCGTTCCGGCTCATGCCGGATCGTCTCGGCACCGTGCACGGTCGATCACCAAGGGGGTCGTTTCCAGAACCGAGCCGGACTGCCTCCTCCAGGATCGGTATGGCGTCGTCCTACTGAGACGGCTCTGAGCGGCTGGAGACAGGTGTCATGCGTTCGGGCGATGGGTTCTGTGTCACGGGTTCATGCGGTATCCGAAGGGTTGGATCCGCTCATAGATGACACTCCCGTCCTTAGCCGACGGCTCGTAGACGCGAATCTGCAAGGTAGCCGGCATGGGGGGCAGGTCGGAAGCTTCGAAGGTGACGCTGAAACGGCGCCATCCTGGCCCCTTGCCGATCTGCACGGGCACTGCGGCCACCATGTTGCCATCCGAGTCGAGTATCTCGAGTTGGAATACGCCTTCGGCGGCGGTGGCGATCCCGGTGATGGTCACCGGGGGAGGAGCCCAATCGTCGAACGCGGGCGACTCGATGAGGATTCCGGGCAAGAGATCCTCGAAACTCTCCGGGGTCATGGGGACGTGCTCCAACGGCCCCTCGCCGGCGGACACCTCCACCGGGGTACCGTCGAGCTCCAAACGAACACCGGTGATCTCCGGATCGTAGCCGGTGACGGTGTACACCAGCTGCGCCAGTCGCGCTCTCATCGAGACGGTGCCCCCGCCGCCGTCGAATACAGACGACAGGTCCACGGTGGCGACACCGTCGGTCACCTCCACGTCGTTGAGATCCGTGCCTTGCGGTATTGCGGTGGTGATCCCCAGGTCGATCTCGCTGGGTGTGAGCCCGTTCAGCAGGGCCAGCACCGTGTCCTCGAGGCTGGCCTCGTTTCGTGACACCGGGGCCAGGAATGGTCCGGTCCGCGTCGGGCTGCCACCCGAGTCGTGAAGCATGTACACGATCGCGTCGTACGGGCCTGCGAACGGCTCAGTGGTGGTCGAATTGGAGGCGGTCGTGGCGCTGTTGGTCGTGGCGCTCGTCGTGGTGCGCTGAGTCGTGGAAGTGGTCGCGTGATCCACCGTTGTGGTCCTGGCCGCAGTGTCGACAGACCCGCAGGATGCCAACACGAGAGCCAACGCACCAACAAGCGCAACAGCTTTCACGATCGGGTCTCCCACATCAAGGTGCGTCTCCTACCTCTTGAATCGACGACGAGCGACGTGGCGGTGGCGGCAGTCGCTCCCGTCACCGCCCGATCCGCGAGCATAGGCCATCTCCGCACGTTTCCGGTCATGGGCACACGTTCTCGTATCTGTACACGTCGTAGGGGTCTCCCCAACTGGTCGGCACATATCGATAAACAACGCGGTCGTACCTGTTTGCCGTTGTCGACTCACCGATATACATGCCGCTTCCGTACCACATCACGAAGAGGGCGGTGTGACCCGACTTGAGGAAGATGTCCCACGCCTTGAGTTCCCCGGTGACCGGCACGCTGACATCGGCCAGGTTCGATGTGCCGTACTTGTGGGACAGTCCCCATACCCTGCTTACCAGCCCGGAGCAGTCTACCCCCCGAGAGCACGAGTAGCTGCCGCCGCTGGTAATGTCACCGGCTTGCCTGGTCCCCGGACTCATGTATCCGTTGAAGCCACTGACTGTGTCCCAGCCGCCCCAGTCGTATGACACCGACTCGTAGTAGCGGGGCGTGGATAGGTAGCGGGGCGTGGTCCGTCCGGTGCACGATCCATTGATGTTGGTGTCACTCAAGTACTTGTAGTTGTTCCAGTATGGGTGGAACGTGTCGGCCATAGACTGACGCGAGCGACAGCCGGCCAGAGCAGACTCGGTACCAACGGTGTCGGAATCTGTCAACGCGCGGCTCTGCTCCGACAGGATCGGTTCGATATCGTGGGTCAGCCTTAGTCTGACGACATCCAACCGGTCAGATCGTGGCACCAGCGCCAGGATCGCACCGTCTGGTCCGGTGGCAACACCGTTCGGGATGAAGAACAGACGCTCATTCAGCGGAACACGAGCAACACCGAGCGGGGCACCATCCCACCCGAAACGCCGGACCAACTGGTCGACCACAAAGTCACCCTTGACGAGGCCGGCCTCCTCCACGACGAGATCGAACCTGTCCGTGCCCGCGCTGAGGAGAACGGCGCCTCCCCACTTAGCCACGTGAGGGACGTCGACCAACCTGTCGGTGGCGCCTTCGCGAACGGTAACCTCGAAGCCGGCAACTCGGAGGTGACGGCCGTCGATCTCGTAGCCGTCGATCTCATTCGCACCGAGCCGACCGTCGGCGTCGGTCAGCTGAACCAGGGTTGTCCCGCCAGCAAGCTCAAGAACAACCTCGCCCCGTTCGCCGAGCGCGATCCCGCTCAAACCTGAGGGAAGCGAATACACCTTGGGAACATCGTACGTACCAGCGACAGACCCGGTCGAGATATCAACCCGAAGCACCTTCGGGATCCCTGCCGCGATGTCGAGGACGAAAAGCTCCCCGCCGCGTACCTCCAGGTCACCGATGCCGACCACGGTGGCAGGCATGTCGATTGTGTCCAGCAGCACACCTGCTGACGAGTAGCGGAGAACCCGATTCGCGACTGTATCGGCGACCCAGACGTTCCCGTCCTCGCCAACCGCCATGGCGGTCGGCCCCCAGCTCTGCTGTCCGGCACCACCCAACTCGTAGGAGACCCCGGCGTCCCCGATCGGGATCGAGAACAGAGTCTCGTAGTGCTGCTGCCCGGCAGCTCCAGCGCCTGCCGTCAGGCCTGAGCCCATGACGAGCACCACAGCAAGTACACCTACCAAGGCGCGCTTGACGGTGACCCGGGCATTCCTAGAAGTTGTCATAACTTGGGTCCTCCTCACTTCCTCGCTTCGTCTTTGGAACCCTTCGAGTCCGACTCAACGAGCAGCTATCCGCCCGCTCTTTCAACGGCCCTCTCTCGCGGCCGCCTGGCCTACGCCCCTTCCTGCCGGGCTCACAGGGCACTCCTTTCGTGCAACGCTCCAACGGCGTACCTCAATCTTGACGCTCATCTCGACCATCTCTGCGTTTGCGAGCATCTTCCTCCTCTGCGAATTGGGTGCGGTCGTTGTGGCTCTCCCATCCATATGTTCGCGGAAGCGGGGCTTTGGGTTCCCGGACTCCCACCGGTGCCTCGCCTCGGGCCTGTCGACCGGGACCACCAAGGGTGTCGAAGCCGCCAGTGCGACCGGACGCGTCCTCTCAGATGTGTCTTCCGAGTCCGTGCCTTCGGTTCCCACCTGCGTGCGCCCTCGGATCGCCTCGCAACGGCTTCGAGTCTCATGCCACATCGGCTCGGTCGAGGCTCCTCCTAACACTCCTCCTCCTGATGTCGTCACTTGGTTTGTGTCCGGCACTCCCGGAACGTCGCGCACAAATCCCATCCAGTCGAAGTGCACCGCCTCTGGCAGACGGTGGCGACGGTGATCATCGCGTCGCACGACCGGGACGTGATCGGCGCGTGCGATCAGGTGGTGGCGCTGTGAGACGCCTCGCGGGTCTCGTCG
>JAADGS010000021.1:0-6155 GCA_013152275.1 Actinomycetota bacterium
CGACATCGACATCCTCGAACCCGCCGACCTGCACGAAGTCGTCGAAGAAGCCGTCACCGCCATCGAAGAACCCGACGCCCACATTCTCGAACCCACCGACCTGCACGAAGTCGTCGAAGAGGCCATCACCGCCATCGAAGAACCCGACATCGACATCCTCGAACCCGCCGACCTGCACGAAGTCGTCGAAGAAGCCATCACCGCCATCGAAGAACCCGACATCGACATCCTCGAACCCACCGACCAACCCGAAGAACCCGACACCGAGATCCTCGAACCGGTGATGCCCGAGGAGATCTCAACGCTCGACGCTTCCGGCTCGGACGAAGGAACAACCACGATCGAGAGTGGCTCGGTGAAGTGGGGAGCCGGATGGCAGGATGCCGCTCAAGGATGGGTCCAAAAAGAGGGCGGGCGCTCCACATGGCGCCCCATCATCACGACGACCCCGGAGGTCGGCACCTGGGAGATCGACACGTTCCTCGGCATCGTCGCGGGTGAGGCAACACTCTCCGACGTGGAGCACGATCTTCCCGCCACCAGAAACCGTGCGATTCAGTCGATGGTCGATCAGGCACTCTCCCGGGGAGCGCACGCGGTGGTCGGAGTCAGAACCGAGATTCAGGAACTCGGCGGAATCATCCTCGTCGGCGCGATCGGAACGGCCGTCACGCTCAAGAGTCCGACGTAGCCAACTCGAAGTCTCCCGAAACGGATTTACATCGGATCCGAACGCGGATCTTGTCTCCCCCGACCTGGCCGGGTCCCGGCGATGAAGGCAGCTTGATGCGTCCCGACAGGCTGCGAAGATCAACGTCGACGCTGCGCCCAGGCGGGATCCGAACGGTGGTGTCGCCGGATACCGTGCTCGCGACGATGTCGGATCCAAGGTACCGCGCGACGCTGATATCTCCCGATATGGACCGCAGCACGAGATCCCCACGAGCCTCGTCGATGTCGATATCACCCGACGCCGTGTTGATGGTCGCATCTCCGTGAACGGTCCGAATCCGGATGTCTCCGGATGCCGTGTCGAGTTTGCTCTTCCCCTCGATCGTGGCGATTTCGACGTCTCCCGATGCCGTCTTGACGAGGACTTCTCGCCGTACTGTGCCCACGCGCAGGTCGCCGGAGGCCGCCGAGATGTTCAGATCTTCGAGCGGCGCTCCGACATCGAGATCGGCCGAGGCCAGCGATGCAACGACCCCAGCCCCGGAAGGAACCGAGAACGTCACTTCCAGCGAGCCCCGGACAAAGCGACCCTGTTCCTGACGGACGCTCACGAGTTCGCCTGCCTGGTCGATGATGACCGAATCCGCCGATCGACCCCGAACATCCACATCGATCCTCCCGGCCTCACCGGAGATGACACGCACACTGCCCGACCCAAGTCGAATCGAGATTCTGGGCCGCTCTCCCACGTCGAAGGACTCGTGCCGAGCGCTCATAGCTCCACCGTCCCGGAGATCCGCCTGCCCTTGCCGCCATGGCGCACGCGCACTCTCGATGACAGCGTCTTTACAACCCAGGAGTTCACCGAATCTCCTGTGTCGGCAGCGGCATCCTCGATCAGTTCCTTGACGGTGTCGGGAAGACGCAGCGTGAGCCGTGCCTCGTACGACCCCGGTGCGACTTCGCCGCCCGGGTCGAAAGCCCGCACGCGGAGTTCGGGTTCGCCGTCGGATATCACGACTTCGACCTCGTGGTCGGGAAGCTGGGCCGAGACCTCGTTCGCCGCCTGCTGGGCGAGGTCGACGACGATCTGGCGCACGGTCGCGTCCAACACTTCGAGCATGGCCTCGGCCGCCGCCGCCACGGCGGCATCGTCACCGGAGAGGCCGACCTGGCGCATGATGGCTTCTTCGAGCTTGGAAAGGGCAAGGAAACTCTGCATGACATCATTATGGTGTCATATCGACGTCATGCTGTCAATCATTCAGTCGGGATAGTTCATTCCGAACGGCCGACCGCCGCCGAAAGTCCGGGCAATCTCTCGTAGAGTGTCGATCGCCGTGATGGCACCCTGTCCGCGGATCGAATCAGGTCCTCGAACTGTGCCACGGTCATCTCCTGGCCGTGAGAAGCGCCTGCCGATCTCGTGATGGCCTCGCCCATGAGGGTCCCGCCCAGGTCGTTACAGCCGGCGGCCAGGAGTCGACGTGCTCCATCCAGTCCGAGCTTGACCCATGACGCCTGGATGTTCGGTATCAGGCCATCGAAGGCAATCCGAGCGACGGCGTGCATGAGAACGACCTCATCCCACGTCGGTCCCATCCTCGAGTTCCCCTGCAGGTGGATCGGCGCCCCCATGTGTACGAATGGCAGAGGCACGAACTCGGTGAACCCGCCGGTCCGCCGCTGGATGATCCGCAAGACCTCGAGGTGATCGGCCCATGCCGCGGGATCATCGATGTGCCCGAACATGACGGTTGCGGTGGACCGAAGGCCAAGCTCGTGAGCAGTCATCATCACGTCTGCCCACTCGGCCGTCGTGATCTTGTCCGGACAGAGATGGACGCGCACGCGATCGTCGAGGATCTCGGCCGCAGTGCCGGGCAACGATCCGAGTCCGGCATCACGAAGTCGCTTCAGGTAGTCACGAACCGAGATACCCAAGGTCTCGGCACCCTGCCAGACTTCGAGCGGCGTGAACCCATGGATGTGCATCCCCGGCAAGACGGCTTTGATCTCCCCGATCAGTTCGAGATAGAAGTCGCCGGTGAAGCCCGGGTGGATGCCTCCCTGGAGACACACTTCGGTGGCGCCCTGATCCGAGGCCTCCGACGCCATCCGGACGACATCTTCGACACTCATCAGATACGGCGTGCCACGCAGATCGAGACTCCGCGGACCTTTCGAGAACGCGCAGAACCGGCACTTGTACGTGCACACGTTCGTGTAGTTGATATTCCGGTTGACGATGTAGGTGACCGTCTTCCCAACGGCCTCCGCCCTCAGATGATCGGCGGTCCAGGCAATCGCCTCGACCGCCTTCCCCCGCGCCCGGAAGAGCGTTTCGATCTCGTCGCGGGTCGGCGGGCTGCCGGCCAGGGAACGGCTCAGGATGTGTTGCACCTCCGGTGTCGCCCCCCCGATCGGGTCCGACACGACGGCCGTCACCCATGCGGAATCGCCCCATTCCGCCGAGATGCGCCCGGGAGGGGCCGGGATCGGCATGTCTTTTCCGGGAGCCCATCCGTCACGGGGGCGAACGGCCCCCATTCCGTCCACGAGCCGAAGGTAGGTCGTCCACGTCGGACCTGTGAACGCTGAGCGGACGTCATCGAGGACGATGCCCAGAGGAAGCGCCGTGCGCTCGATGAGGGGCACCTCGAGGGCGTCACGCAGCCGGCCGATGTGCCGATCGTCCCAGCCGTCGAGCAGCAGGTCGGTTGCGCCGCCCTGTACACAGGCGAGTGCCTCGTCCACGTCGGAAGCCGATACCGACACGTCGGCCTCGACACCGGGCAGCGACGTCAGCGTTACGGCCTCCATCGGCCGATCGGACCTGAGGAAACGTGCTCCGCTGCGCACCAGCGCATCCAGGACCGCGGTCCTTCGCCCTTCGTGCAGGACGGTGATGCGCCATCCTGCGACGCCCCGCACGAGGGCCGTCTCGTCGGCAGTGAGGACCCATGCCGCCGGATCCCCCTCCCCGAGGCCCACCGACACGGAGAGAAGCCCCGCATCGGTCGCCACCCGGATGTCCTCGGCAGAAGCCCGCGACAGCTCGGTGGTCACCGCATCCGGATCCGAGAGTCTGCAGAACGTAACGGGTCTCATGCGGCTGCATCCACCAACGCGAACCCGGAGGCGTCGATCACCGCTCTGACACGCACCAGCAGGGCCGGATCGATCCACCGCGCATCGATGAACTCGGGATACACCGGCAGTCTCGCTCGCAAGTGGAAACCGGCCGCTTCGGTCCGATTCTCCAGTTCGTCCAGATGAGGCCACGGCTGCCCGGGGTTGACCCAATCGATCGTTACCGGTGAAACGCCACCCCAATCGTTGACACCGGCATCGAGATAGGCCTCGAATCGATCGGTCAGATTGGGCGGGACCTGGATGTTCATCTCCGCTCCGAAAATCCATCTGGCGAGCGCCGCGACCGTCGATACCAGCTCGGGCGTCGGTTCTGGACTGTACCGCATCGGCGTATCGGCCTTCGCACGGAAGTTCTGCACGATGATCTCTTGAACGTTGTGATGGCGGGCGTGCAGGGCTGCAAGGAAGAACAGACTGTCGATGATCTCTTCGGGCATCTCGCCGATTCCGACCAGAACGCCGGTGGTGAATGGCACCTTGACCCGGCCTGCCGCCTCGATGGTCTCGACTCTGACGACCGGATCCTTGTCGGGACTGCCGAAATGCGGCATGCCGGTTCCCATCAACCGCGAAGAGATGTTCTCGAGCATCAGCCCCATCGACACGTTGCTGGAGCGCAACGCCTCGATGGCGCTCTCGTCCATCACTCCAGGATTCGCATGGGGAAACAGCGATGTCTCGGCCAAGATCTGCTCCGACACTCGTTGTACGTACTCGAGCGTGGAGGCACACCCCTGCCGATCCAGGAACGATCGGGCTTCCCCCCATCTCTCCTCTGGACGATCCCCCAGGGTGAGCAGCGCCTCGGTACACCCATGGCGCTCCCCGACCTTCGCCACCGCCAGGACTTCTTCCGGCGTCATGTACTCGCCACCGGCACCGGGGGGCTTGGCGAACGTGCAATAGGTGCAGCGATCCCTGCAGAGGGTCGTCACGGGAATGAACACCTTACGACTGTACGTGATCGTCCTACCCTTGCCGGCGTCGCGCAGCCTGCGCGCTTCACGACGGAGCGGCTCCACGGAACGGCGTCCGGTGAGGTAGTCCAGCGCCAGGTTCGGATCGGGAGCAGGATGCCGCATGGCCAGCAACGCTATCACGTGCAGCAGTCAACTCACACCCTTGGCACGAGTAGCATGAAGGCCGCCCGCGGCCATCATGCCGCTTCTGAGCTGTGAGGAGGAACCCCCCATGAAAGTCGCCATCAACGGTTTCGGACGCATCGGAAGGGCCGCTTTCCGTATCGTTGCCGAACGACCCGACACACCGATCGAGATCGTCGCCGTCAACGACCTCACCGACGACGCCACCCTGGCCCATCTCCTCAAGTACGACACAAACATGGGTCATTTCCCCGGTGAGATCTCACTCGACGGCGGCTTCATGCGAGCCGGCGGTCAGACCGTCAAGATGCTCGAAGAGCGCGACCCTGCACGACTCCCATGGAAGGAACTCGGCGTCGACATCGTCATCGAATCGACGGGGGTGTTCCGTACCAGAGACAAGCTGGATCTGCACCTGAAAGCAGGAGCGAAGCGGATCGTTCTCACGGCACCGGCAAAGGAGCCCGTTGACGCGACAATCGTGATCGGCGTCAACGACGACACCCTCGATCCCTCCGACACGCTGGTATCCAACGCCTCCTGCACGACGAACTGCCTCGCTCCGATCGCCAAGGTGCTCAATGACTCGTTCGGCATCCGCCGTGGGCTGATGACCACGATCCACGCCTACACGAACGATCAACGGTTGCTCGACATGCCACACGGCGATCTCCGGCGCGCCAGGGCGGCTGCAGCCAACATCACTCCCACGACGACGGGTGCCGCCAAGGCCATCGGCCTCGTGATCCCGGAACTTGCCGGAAAGCTGGACGGCATGGCCATGCGCGTCCCCGTACCGGACGGCTCACTCGTCGACCTGGTCGCGGTGCTCGCCAGAGACGTCACCGAGGAGGAGGTGAAGGCGGCGATGCGCGCCGCCTCCGAGGGCGATATGCACGGGATACTCCAATACAACGAGGATCCGATCGTCTCCAGCGACATCGTCGGAAACCCACACTCGAGCATCTTCGATGCCGACCTGACAAAGGTCATCGACGGCCGGTTCGTCAAAGTCATCTCCTGGTACGACAACGAATGGGGCTACTCGAGTCGCGTCGTCGACCTGCTCGAACGCATGGGAGCACAACTCTGACCAACCGCTGCTGCGACATCGCGAAGCGGGGCTTCGCGATGTCGCAGCTACCCTTGCCGTGTGCGCAGACTCATCGTGTTCGCGGCCATTTCGCTGATGGCATCGGCCTGTGTCTCCTCCCCCGGAAACAC
>JAADGS010000021.1:6160-58197 GCA_013152275.1 Actinomycetota bacterium
CCACGACACCCACGACGCCCACAACGGCCACCACCTCCTCGTCGGCGCCGTCGACCACATCGACCACGCGAGCGTCGTCGTGTGGAAGCGGGGAGACGTTCTCCGAAGACGGTGAGTTCTTCTCCCTGGACGTTCAAGACGGAGATGCCACGCGCATCTCCGGTTTGAACGGCGTCCAGGATCAAGGATGCGAGCGGTTCATCATCAGCCTTGCGACCGATGCGGGAGCACCGGCCACTTCGGTCGGTCGCACACGAGTGGTGTTCCTACGAGACCTCGGCATCGTACGAGTGTTCCTTCCCGACGTCACCGACACGAACATCACCGACGGTGTCTTCGAACTCCCGATCATCGACCGGGCGTACGTCGTGCGATCGGCCGACGGATCGCTGTACGTCGACGCACATCTCGGTGCTGCGGCCATGGCCCGCACCGTGGTGACCGAATCGCCGGCACGGATCATCGTGGAGCTGGATCCGGGCGGTCCCCCTCTCCCGCCCGTTGCGCCGCGCAGCGATCTGGTCGTCGTGCTCACGCCCAGGGAGGGCAATGCCGACTATCCACTCATCGTCACCGGTTACTCCCGAACATTCGAAGCCAACGTGGTTGTGCGCCTCACCAAGGCACGGGTCGTCGCAGAGGAACGTGTCACTACCGCAACCGACTACCTGAGCGCCTGGGGAGAGTTCACGGTGACGTTCGAGACGGGTCCCCAAGGCGAGCTGCAACTCACCGTCGGGGACGGCGCCGACCAGGATGTGGCGATCAATCTGGTTCTGAACTGAACAGGCCGTCGATCGGAACCACGGTGACGAATCCCGATTCCTGCCGAACCTCCGGGACGAGTTCGGCGACAAACGGGACCTCGACGGTCCGCTCACCGCTACGAATCAGAAGCCGGTCCTGCGCGTCTCCGACAATCACGCCTTCGATCGTCCCGAGAGGACGGCCCTGCGGATCTCGGACCTCGAGTCCCTCGAGATCCTCCGGCCAGAACTCCCCGTCCTCGAGCTCGCGTCGTTCGTCGGCGGCGATGAAGAGTATCGTGCCACGCAGTTCTTCGGCGGCGCTGCGGTCGGTGACCCCCTCGAACGCAACGATCATCCCGTCTTTGTGAACCCGAACACTGCGCACGGTCAGTGTGGTATCGGACTCCGTAGAGAACATGGCACGTCGGACGAACCGCCCCGGACTGTCCGACTCGGACACGACGACGACCTCGCCCCTGATCCCATGAGCCTTCAGAATCCGTCCGACGCGAACGTTCAATCGATGAACTCGACTCCTGCGTGGAGACCTTCCTCGTCACCGGCGGCCCGGGCGAGGGTCCGGACGGCTCGAGCGACGCGGCCACGGCGTCCAATCACACGACCCATGTCCGATTTCACGGTGCGGACCTCGACCACGACATCCTCAGGACCTTCCTCGACGAGTGTCAGATCGACCTCGTCGGGATGGTCGACAATCTGCGTGACGACGTACCCGACAACGCGTTCGACGATAGAACCTCTACTCATTCCTCATCTCCAACCGTGTGAATCTCGCCCTTTGCCACCTTGAACATCGACCATGCGCCCGATTTTTCGAGGAGTCGCCGTACCGTGTCGGTCGGCTGCGCCCCGTTCCGGAGCCAGGCCAGTGCCTTCTCATTGTCGATCTCGATCAGGGACGGGTCCTGACGAGGATCATATCGACCGATGATCTCGAGGAAGCGCCCGTCGCGAGGCGACCGAACATCGGCAGCGACGACCCGGTAGGTCGGCTGCTTCTTCTTCCCCATCCGCATCAGGCGGAGCTTCACCGCCATGTCGTCACCTCATCTTCCTCAGGCCGGGGATCGACTTCCCCTGCGCCATCATCTTCATCATCTTCTGTGCTTCGTTGAATTGCTTCAACAGTCCGTTGACCGCCTGCGCCGACGATCCTGAACCGGCGGCTATCCGCCGCTTGCGGCTCCCGTCGATCAGCTTGGGGCTCCGTCGCTCTTCCGGAGTCATGGAACGAATGATCGCCTCGACCCTGCCCAGGTCGTCATCCGACACCTGAACATTGCGGAACATCGAACCGGCGCCCGGCAGCATAGCAAGCAGTTGGTCGAGCGGACCTATCTGACGGATCTGTTGGAACTGTTGAAGGAAGTCTTCGAAGGTGAACGAAGCGGTGCGCAGCTTGTCCACCATCGCTTCGGCCTCGGATACGTCCCATGCGTCCTCGGCTTTCTCGATGAGTGTCAGCACATCTCCCATACCGAGGATTCGTGATGCCATCCTGTCCGGATGGAATGGCTCGAAGTCTCCGAGTTTCTCACCGACGCCGGCAAACTTGATCGGACACCCGGTGACTTCACGCACGGAGATCGCCGCTCCACCCCTCGCATCGCCGTCGAGCTTCGACAGAACGATCCCGGTCAGCCCCACCCGGTCGAGGAATCCCTTTGCGACGTTTACCGCATCCTGTCCGGTCATCGCGTCGACCACGAGCAGGACTTCGTCGGGGTCCGCCACCCTCTCGATGTCTTCGAGCTCGCTCATGAGTTCCCGGTCGATCTGGAGACGGCCTGCCGTATCGACGATCACAACGTCGGCGCCATCACTGGTTGCCCGTTTCAGTGCCGCCTTGACCACTTTGGGTGGCTTGGCTTTGCGATTCGTGGAAACGGGCACGCCGATGCGCTCGCCCAGCGTGATGAGCTGCTCGATGGCCGCCGGCCGCTGAAGGTCGGCTGCCACGAGCAGCGGTCGTCGGCCTTGCTGCTTGAGGAGGCGTGCCAATTTCGCCGCGGAGGTTGTTTTTCCGGATCCCTGGAGGCCGACCATGAGAATCGTCAGGGGTGGCCTATCGGCCTTCCGCAAGGGTACCGCCGCGCCGCCGAGCGTCGTGATCAGTTCCTCATGGACGATCTTGATGACGTGCTGGCCGGGGGTGAGGCTCTTGCTGGTCTCCGCACCGACCGCCCGGACGCGTACCCGCGCGAGTAGTGCTTTGACCACCGTGACGTTGACATCTGCCTCGAGCAACGCGAGGCGAATCTCACGCAGGGTCGCATCGACGTCTGCCGGACCGAGCCGACCTTTTCCGCGTAGCCGGGAGAAGACGTCGTTCAGGCGGTTGGAAAGGGATTCGAACACGAGCGGATTCTACCGGGGCCGGTCAAACAGCAGGAGTCGAACGTGCACCGAACCGTGAGGCCAAGGAGAAACACCCCGAGCGCGGCACCGAACGGAGCTGCGGCCACCACGGGCGAGCAGGATCTTCCAGCCCCGCTTCGGGTCGATGAGCACCGCTCCCGGGCGCGAGTAGCCTACGAGCAGTCATCCGGAAGGAACCTCTGTGAGCCTCACGATCGTCCAACACCCCCTCACACTGCACTACCTCACCGTCCTACGCGATCGCAGCACGTCCACCGAGCGCTTCCGGGAGACCACCCGACGCCTCGCCTACACGCTCCTGATCGAGGCCACCACCGACATCCCACTCCGCGAGATCCCCGTCGAGACGCCGCTCGAGGAGACGATCGGGCACCGGCTGGATCGCGCCATCGTCGCCGTGGCCGTCCTCCGAGCAGGGCTCGGACTCCTCGATGCCGTCCTCGACCTCCTTCCGGCGGTCAGGGTGGGCTATGCGGGCGTTCAGCGGGACGAAGAGACTGCAGAGCCCTTGGAGTACTACACGAAATTCCCGGACCTCGCGAACACCAACGTCCTGATCCTGGAACCCATGCTCGCGACCGGCGGATCGCTGTCGTGGGCGGTGGACAAGGTCAAGGAACACGGTGCGAGAAACATCACGGCCCTCTGTGTCGTCACGGCTCCCGCCGGTGTGGAACGCATGGAACGCGATCATCCCGACGTGCACATCGTGGCGGCGTCGCTGGATCGAGACCTCAGTTCCAGCTACTTCATCCAGCCGGGTCTCGGCGACATGGGCGACCGTCTCTTCGGGACGCTGTGATGTCCGGCTTCGCCGACCACGTCGCCGAGGCGCTCCAGAGCCTCACTCCAGGTGAGGTTGTCACCTACGGGGAGCTCGCCGCCCAGGTCGGCCACCCCGGCGCTGCGCGCGCTGTCGGCAACATCCTGAGCAACTCAACAGGTCTCCCGTGGTGGAGAGTGGTCACTTCGACCGGTCGGCTCACCCCCGGGCACCAGGCCGAGCAGACCCGCAAGCTCGAGGCGGAAGGAGTCACGGTTCGAGACGGACGTGTCGTGACCCACCCGGCGGACCGCGGAAGAATCGCATGAACACGGTCGAGCTCATCCGACGCAAGCGAGATGGTACGGCACTGTCCCCGGCGGAGATCACTTGGCTCATCGACCACTACACGGATGGCTCCGTCACCGACTATCAGATGGCCGCCATGACGATGGCGATCTTCTTCAACGGCCTGAACTCCGATGAACTCGCCACGTGGACCGAAGCGATGCTCCACTCGGGCGAGGTCCTCGACCTTGCCGTGATCCCCGGCAAGAAAGTGGACAAGCACTCGACCGGCGGTGTCGGAGACAAGGTCTCGATTCCTCTTGCGCCGATGGTCGCCGCCGCCGGTGTCCGAGTGCCGATGATGAGCGGCCGCGGTCTCGGGCATACAGGTGGCACCCTCGACAAGCTCGAGACGATCCCCGGATTCACGACGCAATTCGATCCGAATACCTTCGCCGCTCTTCTCGCCCGCAACGGCCTCGTCCTGGCCGGCCAGTCGGAGACGCTCGTGCCCGCAGACCGCAAGCTCTACGCCCTCAGAGACGCCACGGGAACGGTCGAGTCGATCCCGCTGATCGCATCATCGATCATGTCGAAGAAGCTTGCCGAAGACCTGGATGGTCTCGTCCTCGACGTGAAGGTCGGCCGTGGCGCATTCATGCGCGACAGGGAACGGGCCCGACTGCTGGCGCGCACGATGGTCGGCATCGGAGCGGCCCACGACGTCCCGGTCGTCGCACTGCTGACTCCGATGGAGCAACCTCTGGGCAGGGAGGTCGGCAACGCCTCCGAGATCGTCGAATCTCTCGCCGTGCTCAGAGGTGAAGGCCCGCGGGACCTGACCGAAATCACGCTTCGCCTCGGGGAGGAGATGCTGATCCTCGGTGGGATCACGAAGGATCGCCGCGAGGCTCGAAACACACTGGAAGCCACCATCTCGAGCGGAAGTGCCCTGACGAAGTTCGCCGAGGTGATCGAGGCCCAGGGCGGTGATCCGAGAGTCGTCGAGAACCCCGACATCCTGCCCCAGCCGGCCCACCGGACGTATCTGCCCGCCACCCGTGGCGGTGTCGTCACCCGGTGCGACGCGTTCAAGATCGGCGTTGGCGCGATGCACCTGGGCGCAGGGAGGGAACGGAAGGAGGATGTGATCGATCCCGCGGTCGGAGTCACCGTCCTGGCCAAGGAGGGAGATGTGGTCGCTGTCGGTGAACCACTGGCGGCTGTCGCCTGGAACGATGAAGGCCGCCTGGAGGATGCGACCAGACTGTTGGCAGACGCATGGGAGATCGGCGACGAACCCCCGGAACCGCTCCCCCACGTTCTCGAAGAGGTGCGTTGATGCAGTACGAAGCGATCATGGGAGCCGCCGCGACGATCGCCGAGCGTTCCGGTCGCGGTGTGCACGAGGTCGCCGTCGTGCTCGGTTCAGGACTTGGTGAATACGCGTCGACAGTCCCGGGAGCGCTTGCGATTCCCTACGCGGACATCCCCGGATGGCCCCTTCCCACGGTGGAGGGACATCACGGAACCCTGTACTCGGCCGACGTGAACGGCCCTGTCCTGATCCTCTCCGGCAGGGCGCACCTCTACGAAGGCCGATCCCTGGGCGAAGTCGTGTTCGGTGTCAGGGTGGCGATCGCCGCCGGTTGCAGGACCATCGTGCTGACCAATGCCGCCGGAGGCGTGAGAAAAGGCCTCGAACCCGGCGACCTCGTGCTCATCCGTGATCATCTGAATCTCACCGGGCACAACCCCCTCATCGGCCCCAACGACACTCGCCTGGGCCCCCGTTTTCCCGACCTGACGAACCTGTATTCGCCCGCCCTGCGCGAAATCGCACATCGAGCGGCTCGAGATGCCGGAGTCCGTCTGGGAGAGGGTGTCTACGCCTGGTTGACGGGCCCTTCCTACGAGACACCGGCCGAGATCCGGATGGTCGCGCGCCTCGGAGGCGACCTCGTCGGGATGTCGACCGTTCCGGAGGCGATCGCGGCGCGCCACATGGGGGCGGCGGTACTCGCAATCTCCCTGGTGACCAATCTGGCGGCCGGCATCTCGGATACGCCGCTCTCCCATGAGGAGGTTCAGGAGACGGCCACCAAAGCCCGCACCCGCTTTACCGGCCTGCTCGACAACCTGCTCCCGCTTCTGTGAGGGCGAAGCACCCACACCGATTGCTAACATTCGCGAACGCCAATCAGAGAGGAGTGCCCACCCATGAAAGTGGTGGTCTGCACCAAACAGATTCCAGACCCCGCGGCTCCCTATCACCTGGATCCCGAGACACACTTTCTGGAACGGCCGACCGACCAGATCCTCGATGACACCGATCGCTACGGGGTCGAGATGGGTCTGCAGGTCGCCGAACGGTCCGAAGGCTCGGTGACCCTCGTTTCGATGGGGCCCGCAGGGAATCTCCAGGGCATCCGCCAGGCGCTGGCGATGGGTGCCGACAAGGCCATCGTGATCGAAGACGACTCGCTGCGAGGAGCCGACTCGTGGGTGACGGCCCAGGTCCTGGCGGCAGCGATCCGCGACGAAGCGTTCGATCTGGTGATCGCCGGTACGGAGTCCACCGATGGTTCCACCGGCGTGCTCCCCCAGCAGCTCGCAGAGTTACTCGGAGTACCGTCGCTGACCTTTGCGAAGCATCTCGAGCAGGACGGCGACACGATCCGCATCCAGCGTCAGACCGAATATGGATACGACGTCGTGGAAGCACCCATACCGGTACTGGTCACCGTGACCTCCGGCGTCGTCGAACCCCGCTATCCCACGTTCAAGGGGATCATGGCCGCCAAGAAGAAGCCGATCGAACAGATCGGCGTCTCCGATCTCGGGGTGACACCGATGGCAACCCAGGAGATCCTCGAAGTCCGCCCTGCACCGCAACGCGCCGCCGGCGAGATCATCGAAGATGAGGGCGATGCACATCTGCGGATCATCGAGATGCTCGAGGAAGCGAAGGTGATCTGATGAAAGCCTGGGTATTCGTCGAAGAGTCCCAGGGCAACCCGGCCCAGATCGGGCTCGAGATGCTCTCCAAGTCACGCACGCTCGCCGATTCGCCGGCCGCCGTCTATCTGGGAGCCGGATCGGAGGAGATCTTCGATCTCCTCGGAAGCCATGGGGCGCACACCGTCTACCACATGACTCCGGACAATCATCTGCCGACCGCCGCCGCCGCGGCGGCAATGGCGGACCTCGCCGACACCGAACGACCGGATCTGATCATGTTCGGCCTGACCCCGACGGACCGGGACGTCGCGGGACGCCTCAGCGCCCGAATGGGACGTCCGGTCATCTCCAACGTCATCGACGTCCACGTCGACGGTGACACGCTCACGGCCGTCAACGAGATCTTCGGTGGCACCGAGATCATCGAGACCGCGTTTCTGGCCGAGAAGCCGCATCTGGTGGTCGTCCGACCGAAATCGTTCCCACCGGAGCCCACAGGACCATCGACGCCGAACGTCGTCCAGGTTGCCCTTCCCGATGTCGGCGCGGCCGGCACCGCCGTCATCACCGACGTCCACGTGGAAGAGCGCGAGGGCCCACAGTTGGAAGAGGCGTCGATCGTCGTATCCGCCGGTCGCGGGCTCGGCTCGGCCGAGCACCTCGACCTGACCAGGCGACTTGCAGATCTTCTCGGCGGAGCCATGGGTGCCACGCGCGCGGTCGTCGACGCCGGGTGGGTCCCCTACTCTTTGCAGGTCGGACAGACCGGCAAGACCGTCAAGCCCGACGTCTACATCGCCTGTGGCATCTCGGGGGCGATGCAGCACGTCGTGGGGATGAAGGATTCCAAGGTCATCATCGCCATCAACAAGGACGAAGAGGCACCGATCTTCTCACTGTCGGACCTTGGTGTGATCGGGGACGTCCACAAGGTCCTGCCGAGGCTGATCGAGGCGCTCGAGGCCCGCGAACACTGAAACCGGAGCGGCCCGGAGACGTTCCGGGCCGCTTCTCAATGTTCGAGACGGAACCCGTGCGGGAGGAGTTCGTCGAGCGGGTACGTCTCTGCGGCTCCGTCGGGACCGGACACGACAACACGCTCGACACCGAACTCATAGAGTCGCTGGCGGCACTGCCCACACGGAAATGTCTCTGCCTCCGTGCCGGCATCGATACACGCGACAGCGACGGTCTTCATCGTCGTCTTGCCGGCGGTGACGGCCGACGAGATGGCGCTCGCCTCGGCACAGGTTCCCGACGGGTACGCGGCATTCTCCCAATTGACACCCCGGTGGACCGACCCGTCATCGGCCACGATGACGGCACCCACACGGAACCCCGAATAGGGGGCGTAGGCGTTCTCGGCGACTGTACGCGCCTCGGCAAGCAGCTCTTCGGGACTCATATATCCTCCAACATCGCATCGACGAACTCTGCGGGAACGAACGGGATCAGGTCATGGACCCCCTCGCCGACCCCGATGAACTTGACCGGCAGATCCAGCTCTCGCTCGATGGCGACGGCGACGCCGCCGCGTGCGGTCCCGTCGAGCTTCGTCAACACGACTCCGGTCACCCCTACCACCTCGGTGAACGTCCGCGCCTGTACCAGGGCGTTCTGCCCGCTGGTCGCGTCGATGGCGAGGAGCACCTCGTCCACCTCACCCGCAGCCCGGCCAAGCACCCGGACGATCTTGCCCAGTTCCTGCATCAGGTTGTGCTTGGAGTGGAGCCTGCCGGCCGTGTCCACGATGAGGACATCGTGACCCCGGGCTCTGGCAGCCTCATATGCGTCGAAGGCAACCGCAGCGGGGTCTGCTCCTTCCTGGCTGGAGACGATTTCGACGCCGACGCGCTCCGCCCACGTGCGCAACTGGACACTCGCCGCGGCGCGAAACGTATCCGCGGCGCCCAGGAGTGGGGATCTCCCCTCTGCGACGAGATACGCTGCGAGCTTCGCGATGCTCGTGGTCTTGCCCGTTCCGTTCACCCCGACGACGATCACCACCGACGGAGCACCCGACAGGTGAAGATCGCGGGGGCGATCGCCGAACTCGGAGATGAGCTCTGCGCACAGTACGCCTTTCGCCTCCTGCGGGCCGCTCGGATGTTGCTCTCGAACACGTGCGATGATCTCGCCGGTCGCGAGCACGCCGACGTCCGCAGCGATCAGTGCCTCCTCCAGCTCGTCCCAGAAGCGGTCGTCGAGGCGGCCGGATCCGAAGATCCGGTGCAGTCTTCCTCCGAGGGCCGTTCGGGTTTTCTCGAGACGATCGGCAAGGATCGGCTGAAGAGCGATGTCCTCGCCGTCTCGTCCGCGGCGAACCACGATGAACAGGAGGACGGCGACAACGAGTACCGCTGCGCCAAGGAGAATCAATTGTGTCGATGTCATGCCAACTGTGACCGTTCACGGATTCGGCGGGACAGCACTTGGGACGACCCGCCACGTTCGAGAGTGACACCGTACAGTATGTCGGCAACTTCCATGGTCTGCTGCTGGTGGGTGACGATCAACAGCTGGGCGCGTGAGCGGAACCGGTCGACCAGTCGCAGGAACCTCCGCAGGTTTGCGTCGTCGAGCGCTGCCTCGACTTCGTCGAGGATATAGAACGGTCCCGGCCTGGCTCGAAACACGGAGAAGAGGAACGCCAGTGCGGCAAGCGACCGTTCACCTCCGGACAGCAGACTCAACCTGCTCACCTTCTTGCCGAGCGGCATTGCCTCGACCTCCACACCCGAGGTGAGCGGATCCGACCCGTTCACGAGCCGGAGCCTTCCCTTGCCGCCGGGGAACAGCACTCCGAAGTACTCCTGGTAGTAATGGGCGACCTCCTCGAAAGCGGCGGTGAATTCTTCGACGATTCGCTCGTCGAGCGCCGAGATCACCTTGCGCAGCTCCGCTCGAGACGAGGCGAGGTCGTCGAGCTGGGCGGCAAGGAAATCATATCGTTCCTGGAGGTCTCGATACTCCTGTGCAGCAAGCGGATTCACCGGACCGAGCCGCCTGAGTTCTGCCTCATGGCTCGCGAGGAGCGACTCGAGATCCTCGTCGACATCCGGTCGAGGCGCCCCGAGCGCCTCTTCGACCGAGGCGTCCGCGTCCCTACGCAGACCTTCGGCCACGGATTCTTCACGCACCCGAAGTTCGGCGATCTCCACGGCTGCGGCGGAGATCTCCTGACGGGCGATCTCGCCTGCATTCCGAAGCTCCTCGAGTCGCGTTCGAGCCGTCGCGAGGCGAGCTCCGGCATCTCCGGCTTCTCGCCGCAACGCTCTCTGACGTTCTCGAAGCGCTGCGAGATGTGCTCTGACCACTTCCAGGGCCTTCACCGACTGACCCTCGACGACCTGCAGCCGCATCACGCGAGCGGGGTCGACCGGTCGAACGACCGCGGACTGGAGCTCGCCTCTCACGACTCTCAGGCGGTCCTCCAGCATCCTCCTGCGCTCCATGATCGCCCCGAGAGCGGCGGCAGCCTCCTGGCGAGCGTGATTGGCCTGCTCGCGGCGGAGTTCGACCTCCCGTCTCCGTTGCGCCATCTGCTCCCAAGCCCGCTGGCGCTCGGCTTCCTCACCTTCCAGATCCGCCAATCGGGCTCGCAGCCGCTCGATGCGGGCCTCTCGGTCACCTGCGCCCTCGACAACCGAAGACCGCCGCTCCTCCAGCCTCTCGATTTCTTCTTCGGCAGCCGTTCGAGCCCGGTCTCTCAGACGCAGCGCCTCGGTCATCCCTCCAAGCTTGGCCTCGAGTGCCTCGAGCGCCTCGAGTGCCTCACGCTCGACCCGCCGGGCACCGTCGAACGCCCGCTTCGCCGAGGTCAGGAGGCTCTCGGCCCGAGCCGCGCCGATCTCGGCATCCTCGAGTGCAACCAGGGCCGTCTCGAGCATTGCGGGAGTAGCCCCGTCGGTCCGGGCGATCCACATGCCGTTGGCGTCGATCAGGTCCCCCTCCGGGGTGACGGCGCGCACGTCCGGATGATCGGCCACGATCCGCCAGGCCGTCGCCCACCCTTCGGCCACCACGACATCCCCGAGGAGTTGAGCGGCGAGGTCCAGGTCGGCGCCGGGACCCAGGAGATCGACCAGCGTCTCGATGCCCCATCTGGCTGCGACGTCCCGGGCCGGGGATGCCGGAGCAGGAGTGGCGGCGGTAACGAGAGGGACTCCGCCGAGTCCGTTCGCCTTGAGTTCGGCGGCGGCTTCCTGGATGTCTCTGCGCGATCGCGCGACGACGCCTCCCGCCCACGGACCGAGCGCGGCATCGACGGCCGCGGCCCACTCCGGAGGCACTGCCAGGAGCGCCGTCAGAGAGCCGCTCACCCCCGTCTTGGCGAGGGCTCGTTCACGCGCCGCCGAATCTGTGGTCATGGCTTCTGCCATCGCCTCGCTGCGGGCCTCTGCGCCTGCAAGCGTCAGTCGTGCGCGTCGGGCATGTTCCTCCGCTCGCTCCCATGCCTGTTGGAGACGTTCTCGCTCGCGCCGGCTACGTTCGTACGCCTCCTGCGCAGGGGCCGTTGCCCGATCGACACCACGAATCGCATCCTGCAGTTCATCGATCTCGGCGGATTCTTCCGCTACCTTCGCGGCCAGGACATCGAGCCTGCGCCGGAGATCGTGTGCCTCGCGCTCATCACGATCGACGGCAGCTTCCAGTGAGCGGAGTTCTCCGCGTACTACGGCGAGTGCTCCTTCGACGGGGAGAGCGTCCTGTTCGGCCAGGGAGCGCGCCTCGTCTTCCAGCTCGCGAAACACCTGTTCGGCGCGCTCGACATCCCTGCGCGCGGCGTTCTCGGTCGCTCCGCTACCGGCAAGATCCACACCCAGCTCTGCAGCTTCGATCTCGAGATCTCTGCGCCGCTCCCCCACGCCCTCGAGACGGGCCTGGGCAGATCTGCGCCGTTCGTGGGCGACCTGGGCGATGCGCCGCAAACGCTCGACGGTCGTCTCCAACCGAGCCGCCGCCGCCGTATCCGCATCCAGCGCACGGCCGGCCGCTCCGGCCCGACTACCGAGATCCGGAAGCCGTGATTCGAGTTCGACCCTCTCGAGTTGCACCGCCTCGAGGTTGGCGCTCCACCGAGCCTCGGCGCCTTCGGCCTCGGCGAGCCGATCGCGGATGGCGCGCATCGCTTCTCCGCCGACGTAGAGGCGCAACTCACGTAACTCGCGCCGAAGTTCGGCCTGGCGGTCTGCGGACTTTGCCTGCCGCTCCAGCGGTCGGATCTGCCGCTTGAGCTCGCGAAGGATGTCTTGGAGCCGGAGCACGTCCGCGTCGGTGCGTTCCAGACGACGCACCGACCGTTCCTTGCGAAGTCGGTGCTTGAGGATCCCGGCGGCCTCTTCGATCACCGCCCTGTGATCCTCCGGTTTTGCGTTCAGAAGATCGTCGATCCGCCCCTGACCGACAATGAGATGCTGGTGCCGTCCAACCCCTCCGTCGGACAGCAGCTCCTGAATGTCGAGGAGCCGACAGTCGACGTTGTTGATCTGGTAGTCGCTGGAGCCGTCACGATACAACCGCCGGGTGATCGAGATCTCGTCGAGATCGAGCGGCATCGTACGTGTGCCGTTGTCGAGCACCAGTGTCACCTCCGCCCGGCCGAACGCAGGCCGGGTCGCCGTCCCCGCAAAGATGACGTCTTCCATCCGCTGGGTTCGCAACGAGCGTGTCGACTGTGTTCCCATGACCCAGGCGATGGCGTCGACGAGATTGGACTTGCCGGAACCGTTGGGTCCGACGACGACCGTCACTCCGGGCTCGAACTCGAGCCGAGTCCGATCGGCGAACGATTTGAAGCCGACCAGCCGCAGAGACTTCACATACACTGAATGACACCCTTGTGATTTGGCGGAATGAGGCTATCACAGCACGGCGGCCGTTCATCGAATCATGAACGTGTCGGCATCGGGGTCGACGGTTGCCGGAGTCACCCGGACATCGGTGACGACGGCCGATCGAGGCCCCACATGTAGCCACTCGATGAGGTTCTCGACGACTTCGGGTGAACCCTGGACCTCGACTTCGACCTCCCCGAACGGCAGGTTGCGGACCCACCCGACGGCGCCGAGCATCCTGGCTCGTGCCAGCGTCGCGTAACGAAACCCGACCCCTTGCACGCGGCCACGCACCACTGCCCTGACTCGGATCACGTGCGACACGTCGGACACGCTACGGTGAATCCGCCAGACCCTCCAGAGCCACCCTGGCAGCCGCCTGTTGGGCCTCTTTCTTCGAGTGACCTTCTCCCTCGCCGCGGATCACCCCGTCGATCTCCACCGTCGCCCTGAATGTCCGATCGTGATCGGGCCCGTCACCGTGCACCCGGTACACGGGTTCGAGTTGCACCTTGGCAAGCACTTCCTGCAACCGGGTCTTGTAGTCCATGGAGCCCGGAGTCACCGAAAGCGCCGCCACCTGCGCCTCCCAATGCTCGATGATCACGCGACGCACTTCTTCGAGCCCCCCATCCAGGTACACCGCCGCCAAGACGGCCTCCAATGCGTCGGCGAGAATCGAGTCTTTGTCGCGACCGTCGGAGACCTCTTCGCCGTGTCCGATGCGGAGACCGCTTCCGAGTCCGATGGTGCGCGCCACCGATGCGAGCGCCGGCCTGCTGACGAGCGAGGCTCGCAGCTTCGCCATCTGGCCTTCTCGCATATCGTGGAAGCGCCCGAAGAGGACGTCGGTGATGACGAGACCGAGGACCGCATCACCCAGGAACTCCATCCTCTCATTGTGTTCGACGTGGTCGTGCTCCGCGGTGAAGGACCGATGGGTGAGCGCCATCTCGAGCAGAGCCGGGTTTCGGAAGTGATATCCGAGCCTCGCTTCGATGCCGGTCATGCAAACCGCCGTCCTATCTCTTCCACCATGCCTCCCGAGGCCTCGTGAGATGCCCATTCGAGCGCGCTGCGGATCGCAACTCGCGACGATGATCCGTGGGCGATGACCGCGACGCCTCGGGTACCGACGAGATGAGCGCCACCCGTGGTCTCATAGTCGAGCCCGGCCAAGACCGTCGCCGGGAGCGGTTCCCCGGCGTCCGCCGCCAACGAGGCCACCCAGGCGACGGTCCCTTCGATGGCCTTGAGAACGGTATTACCGGTGAACCCGTCCGTCACCACGACATCCACGGTCGCCGCGGTGATATCACGCCCTTCGACGTTTCCAACGAATCGTGGCAGCGCGTCCTCCAACAATACGGCCGCCTGCCTCTCCAGATCTCTCCCCTTGCCCTTTTCCTGGCCGATCGAGAGGAGGCCGACCGACGGGTCCGCCACTCCAAGCGAGAATTCGGAGACGACCGAGCCCATGATCGCGAACTGCACGAGATGTCTGGGGCCCACCATCGGGTTTGCCCCGGCGTCGACGAGGACGGTGGGAGGGTCGGTCGGGATGACGGTGGCGATCGCCGGCCGGAGCACACCGGGAATCCTCCCGATGATGATCGTCGCTGCAGCAAGTGCCGCCCCCGTCGATCCGGCCGACACGAGACCGTCGGCCTCACCCGAACGGACGAGTCGCGCAGCCACGCTGATCGATGCGTCGGGTTTCTCTCGAATCGAACGGACCGGATCTTCACCCATCTCGACGGCATCGCCGGCATGAACGATGGGCAGATCCACATCGACATCTTCACAGAGCGGTTCGAGCCGTCTTCGATCGCCGACGAGGACGACGTCGATCCCCCTGCGGACGGCCTCCACGGCTCCGGCGATCGTCTCTCGGGGTGCATGGTCGCCCCCCATCGCGTCGAGGGCTAACACACTATTCGGTTCCGGCGGTGACCTCGTGGCCCCGGTACGTACCACAGGTCGGGCAGGCCCGATGCGGCAGTTTGGGAGCGTGACACTGCGGACAGGTGGACATGCGCGGCAGGCTGAGCTTCCAACCCGCCTTGCGCCGCCTCGTGCGTGACCGCGACATCTTTTTCTTGGGTACGGCCATAAGGGGCTCCTCTCAAGGTTCCAGCAGATACCGAAGGGCGCCGAACGGAGACGCACTCTCGTCGGCGTGCCCGGAACAGGGATCCGTATTCAAGTCGGTTCCGCAGGTAGGGCAAAGTCCAAGACAGTCCAACTTGCAGAGTGGTGCGATCGGAAGGGCAAGTGAGGCTTCGTCTCGCAGGGTCTGTTCGAGGTCGATAGATCCGCCGCGTCCGATGACGGGACCGTCATCCACCGGCCGGGGACCGAACACTTCGAGAATCGTGACACTCATCTCGTCATCCCGTTCCATCAGGCACCGGTTGCATCGCAACGAGGCCGTGAACGTCAGGGTTCCGCGAACGACGACCTCGTCGACCGTCGCCTCGAGCACCAGATCGGCGTGCACCGGTGCGAGTACCCGGGCCAGGTCGAGCCTGATGTCCAGCGGGCCGTCGAGCACCACCGCCCGGCGCGCACCCGGATGCCCGAGCAGGTCGGAGACGTTCAAGATGAAAGGGGACATGGTGGATGGTGTTGTTACTCGGGAACCGGTGGTGGAGCGGGCCGTGCCTCATGATACTGCGACCGCACACTTCTGATCTGACCCAGGAGATTACGGAAGAGCATCTCGAGGTGCTCGAGCCGATTATCGGCAAGGTCCTCCGCTTCGAGCCGAATCCTCCGTGCCTCCCCTTCGGCCCTCCGCACCAGAGCGTTCGCCTCCTCGACCGCTTCGGCGAGAACCCGCGATTCGCTGACCATCTCGGCGGCTTTCGCCGTGGACTTCTCGACGATGGCTCGGGCACGCTCGTTGGTTCTGGCGATGAAGGCCTCTCTCTCTCGCACCATCCATCGTGCCGCCCTCAGCTCTTCGGGGAGCGCCGCCCTCAGCCGGCCGATCATTTCGAGTAGTTCTTCGCGTTCGACCCGGACGCTGCCCGACAACGGAATGGCCTTCGCATCCCGGACTGCGGTTTCCATCTGATCGAGCAGCTCGACGAGTTCACCGACCTCGGGGATGTTGTCCGTACCGTCAGTCATTGCCGTACCTCTTCTTGAGTGCTTCGTTCACGCTCGCCGGTACGAGTTCTTCCACGGGACCGCCGAACCGAGCGACTTCCTTGACGAGGGAAGAGGACAGGAATCCGTACACCGGGTTCGTCGGAAGGAACAGTGTGCTGATACCGGAGAGGCTCTCGTTCATCTGTGCCATCTGTAGCTCGTACTCGAAATCGGAGACGGCGCGCAGGCCTTTGACGATCACATCGACGTTCCTCGACCGGGCGAAGTCGACGAGCAGACCATCGAAGCTCTCCACGCCCACACGTTCACCATCGTACAGCCGTTGGAGCATGGCGACTCGCTCTCCGGCGTCGAAGAGCGGTGTCTTGGAGGGGTTGGCCACCACGGCGATCACGACCTCACCGAAGACCGCCAGGCATCGGCGTATGACGTCGAGATGTCCGTTGGTCGGCGGGTCGAAGCTCCCAGGGATCAGGGCAACGGTCACGCCTCCTCCTTCCTCAGGCGCCACAGGACGGTGTCCCCGTATCTGTGGCGGTCGACCAGCGCGAGACCTCCGACGTTCGGCGGCCGCTCCCCCACCCTGCGATGGAGTATCACATCCGCTCCGGCGGTCAGCCTCGGAACCAGTTTGCTCAAGACCTTCTCTACAGACGCTAGCGACAGCCCATACGGTGGGTCAACGAATGCGAGATCTGCGTCGATGTCCGTATCGTCCAGGAAGCGCTCAACGTCCAGCGTGGACACGGTTCCGCCCAACCCGACACTGTCGATATTACGGCGAAGTGCCAAGAGCGCCGGTCGCGCCCTCTCCACGAACACGACGGACTCTGCGCCGCGGCTCAAGGCCTCGAGGCCGATGGAACCCGATCCCGCGTACAGGTCGAACACGCGGGCATCGACGACGCTATCCCCCAGCGACGAGAACAGCGCCTCTCGGGCGCGATCCGTCATCGGACGGGTACCGGATCCCGAAGGTCCGGAGAGGCGGCGGCCCTTTGCCATGCCGGCGATGATCCTCATGATCGCAAGAGCCATTCGACGGCATCCCCGAGCAACGCTCTCACCTCCGTTCGTATCTCCGGATGTTCACCGAGGTCCGGATCCCCACCCACGAGGGTGAACGCTTCACGCCGAGCCGCGATCAACTCATCCTTGTCCCGCAGGATGTCCGACAGACGAAGATCGGACAGGCCCGACTGCCTGGCACCGAACACGGTTCCTTGGCCGCGAATCCGCAGGTCGACCTCGGCCAGCTCGAATCCGTCGTCGCTCGCCACCATGGCTTCGATACGTGCCCTGCCCTCCTCCGTCGATGGATCGGCAACCAGATAGCACCAGTTCGGACCCGCATGGCGGGCGAGCCTGCCGCGAAGCTGGTGCAGTTGGCTCAGTCCGAAGCGATCGGCATCTTCGATCACCATGATCGTCGAGTTGGGGATGTCGATGCCGACCTCGATGACCGTGGTGGTGACAAGCAGATCCAGAGCCCCGTCGCGAAAGGCCTGCATCACCGACCGTTTGTCGGCCGAATGCAGCTGGCCGTGGAGCAGCCCGAGGCGCAGCTCGGGAAAGACCCCTTGGAGACGCTCGTACTCGGCCGTCGCCGAAGCCGCCTGCACCTTCGGGCTGTCCTCGACGAGCGGACACACGACGAATGTCTGACGGCCGGCGGATGCTTCGATGCGAATCCGATCGTAGACCTCGTGGAGCCGATCCGGGCCTACCGCCACCGTGTGGACTTCGGGCCTGCCGGGTGGCATCTCGTCGAGCAGGGAAACATCGAGATCCCCGTAGAGCGTCATCGAGAGTGTCCTCGGGATGGGCGTGGCGGTCATGATCAGGAGATCGGGATCCGCATCACCCGCCTTCTCCTTGAGCCGCACGCGCTGGTGGACTCCGAAGCGATGCTGCTCATCGATGACGGCAACTCCGAGCGCGGCGAAACGCACGCCTTCCTGGATGAGCGCATGTGTCCCGATGACGATGTCGACCGCGCCTTCTGCAACGAGCCCGACGACTTCGTCGCGTGTCGCCCTGGGCCGGAAGTTCACCTCGGCGTTGGAGGAGGTCAACAGCGCCAGCGTCACACCGGTACCTTCACCGCAGAAGAGGTTCGGGGTGTCATCGGGCGGCGGAGCCAACCCCGCTCCTTCGAGAAGCGCCGTGATCGAGAGATAGTGCTGGACGGCGAGCACTTCGGTAGGAGCCATCACGGCTCCCTGATAGCCTCCTTCGACACCGGTCATCAGCGCCGAGACGGCTACCACCGTCTTCCCCGATCCGACCTCGCCGAGAAGGAGCCGGTGCATCGGATGCGACGTCTGCATGTCGCGTCCGATCTCTTCGATGACCCGGTGCTGCGCAGAAGTCAGGGCGAACGGAAGCCCATCGATGAAGCGTCCGAGCAGCAGACCCTCCGGATGGTGGGCAATCCCGACCGCCTCTTCGATCATCCTTCGCTTCGAAAGGGCGAGGGCCACCTCCAGTCGGAACAGCTCGTCGAATACGAGCCGGCGACGGGCGGCCGCGACGACTTCGGGAGTCTCGGGGAAGTGGATGTCGGAGACGGCCCGATCGCGATCGATCAGCCCCAGCCTGCGCACCATCTCTTCGGGAAGCGGGTCATCGATCGGCCGCGCCCTCCGGAGCGCATTGTGAATGGCCCTTCGAAGGTATCCCGATGACAAACCACCTGCAGACGGATAGACGGGCACGACCCGGCCGGTGACCAGACTCTCGGTGGCGGACCGCATCAGGTCGACATCCGGGCTCTTCATCTGGAGCTTTCCGCGAAACGACTCGATCTTTCCCGACAGGGCCACCTCCGCACCGACGGAGAGCTGACGTTCGCGGAACGCCTGGTTGAACCACACGACGGTGAGACGTGCACTCTCGTCGGAGATGACCGCCTCGGTGATCGTGAGCTTGCGCCGGGGCCTCCTCGTGGATATCCGCTGGACCGTTCCGATGATCGTGACCTCTCGACCGACGGGAACCGAGGCAATCTTTTCCGTCCGGGACCGATCGATGTACCGACGGGGAACATGCTGGAGGAGGTCGGCCACGGATTCGATCCCGACGTTTCGGAGCTTCTCGGCGCGCCGGCCGGACAGGAGTTTCACCTGCTCCACCCCCACCTCCGACAGATGGGCCAGGCTGCTCACTTCGCGGAGATCAGGCAGGGGTGGAGCGACTGTCCCCCATCCTCGATCTCGAGCGCGTTCGACGGATGCTCTGCCCCCGGATGGCCGTGGGCCCCGACGGCCACCACGGGCATCGACGGTCGCCCGATGAACGAAGTCGGGAGTCCACGATCGCCTCGGCCCGTATCACGACGGACGGCCGATCGATCGTAATGGCGCGAAGCGACATGCTTCAGGTGTTTGGCAGTAAGGTACATTCGCGGATCCATGACCGGCGACGAGTATACGATTCCGTGCAGCTCCCTCGCGGTGCTAACCTCGCTCACCGGCCCGAGGAGGTCGCCATGTCGTATCGCTGTGAGATCTGTGGAAAAGAGCCCTGGTTCGGGAAACAAGTCAGTTTCTCGCATAAGCGCTCGAGTCGACGTTGGGTCCCCAACATCCAGCGTGTTCGCGTGCGCCACGGTTCCAACACCCGCCGCATGCGTATCTGCACCTCCTGTCTGAAGGCGGGCAAGGTCGACAAGGCCTAGGACCGGCAACTTCGAGTGATGCCTCGGCTCGGCCCGGCGCCACTACACTCACGTCCCATGCAAGGCGTTGTGAAGATCTTCGATCCTTCCACCGGACTCGGCATCGTCGTATCCGACACGGACCGAACCGAGCTCCTCCTCGATGGAGCATCCTTGGACGGAAGCATCTTCCGGAACCTGCGGCAGGGTCAACGCATCATCTTCGACATCGAGGACATCGAGGGGAGCGCCACGGCACGGCACATTCGTGTCGGCTCCGAAGGCACCTGACGGCGCGACGCCCACGAGACGGCCACCGCTCGGCAGCCCCAAGTTCGACCCCCGGACGGGAACCTGCTCGGGTATGATCGCATCAAGAGACACTCCGAGGAGGTTCCGGTGGTCGAAGCGTATGTGTTGATCCAGACAGAAGTGGGCAAGGCCGCGAAGGTGGCCGACGAAGCCCGCCGCATCGAGGGTGTGGAACATGCCGACGATGTGACCGGCCCGTACGACGTCATCGTCAAGGCCTCGGCCGGGACGGTTGATCTGCTGGGCAAGCTCGTGGTCGCCCGCATCCAGTCGATCGAAGGGATCACCCGAACGCTGACCTGCCCGATCGTCAACCTGTAGCCTGATCAATCCGTAGGCATCAGCCGAGTTTGGCTGCGATCGAGCCGGCGTTGCGAAGCGCCGTGCCGTCCGAGCCGATGGTCCCGAACCGTCGGACCGGTTGTTTCTCGGCCTCGGTGACCATGTCGGTCAGCAGCTCACGCCTGTCGAGTGGAGGATCCACCCACAGATAGGCTGCCAGGCTCCCGGGAATCGTGTTGATCTCATTGACCCACATGTTGTCGCCCCGCACCAGGAAATCGACGCGGGCGACGGAACGGACACCGATGAGACCCGACACGATCATGGCAGCCTGCCGGATCGACTCTGCCACTTGCACCGGAAGTTTGGCCGGGATCTCGCGCGCCGACCCCTCGAGACCACCACCGGCCAGGTACTTCTGCTCGTAGCTGTAGATGGCACTGCTCTTCGCATCTCTGACCGGTGCCTCGATGGCGCTGAGTTGCAGGCCGGGATACGTTCGAATGGCGATGTTGTAGTCCCGGCTGCCCTCCAGGAACGGTTCGATGACTGCACCGCCCTGCAAGTGCTTCGACGACGCGGCGAGTGCGAGTGCAGTCTCCATTCCGTCCACGACCTCGATTCCGATCGAAGATCCGCCGAACCGCGGTTTGACGATGAACGGCGGTGTTGCGTCCCACTCGATCCCCGGTTCGAGAAGTCTGCGTGGCACGGAGCAAAGGCCCGCCGATTGCACGACGGCTCCGAAGGCGAGCTTGTCCATCCCGAGGGCGGACCCTGCGGCGCTCGGCCCCGTGTAACGAATCCCGGCGAGGTCGAGCGCCGCCTGCAGCGTTCCGTCCTCGCCCGGAGCACCGTGACAGCAGTTCACGACGGCAGAGATGTCGAGCGGCTTCTTGCGGGCAATGAACCCGGCTCCCGTCTCGGCCACGAATCGAAGCGGCTTCGCACGCCGTGGCACACCGTCGGCAAAGTCAGCCGCCTCCAGTGACGGATCCACCGAGAACCAGGCACCGCTCTTCGCCCAGTAGACCGCCTCCACGCTGCGACCTGTGTCGAGCAGCGTCCTGCACGCCTGCAGACCGGTGAGAATGCTGATGTCGTGTTCGGGGGACGGGCCCCCAAACACCACTGCCGGGTTGCTCATCAGATTGCTCCTTACGGGTAGTGGTCCGGCAGGTCGTTCTCGTACACGACCACATCACCGGGACCGAGCGTTCGTCGCACCCAGGCGACGGCCTCCTCCCGGGAGTCAACAACCCTAACGGACGGCACGCCGTGCGATCCCTCCAACAGCGCCCGCCGGTTCGTGCGCCCGACGATCACGATGTCCGTCGCCTCTCTCGCGGCATGTTCGGCGAGACTTACATTCTCCGCATACTGCCGTCGGCCCAACTCCACGAGGCCGGGGGTGACGACGACGCGCCTTCCTCCGGGGGACGCATGGTGCCGCAACATCGAGAGGACCGCCCGTGCCCCTGTCGGATTCGCGTTGTAGGTGTCGTCGATGACGACCACGCCGCTCGGCGCGGTCGCCACCTGCCGGCGATGCGCCGGACGCTCCAGTGAGGCCAGATCTGCCGGGTCTGGTGTCATACCGAGCGCCACCAGCACTCCGACGGCGCATGCCACGTTTCCCGGGAATGCCTCCTCGTCGGAGATCGGACCGATGGCCCGACCATGGACATACACCGTCGAGTCCGGCCCGACATAGACGTCGGCCCGTGAAGAGTTCGAAGAGCATCGAATGACCTGCCTGCGCCCTTCCTCGGCATCGGCAAGCTCCTCGAGTTGCGGATGATCGACGTTCAGCACCAATGCCCGCGAGCCATCGACGATCTCGGTTTTCGCCGAGGCGATGGCGTCGAGGGTACCGAATCGTTCGAGATGGACGGGGCCGATGGCGGTGATCACCGAGACCGTCGGACGGATCCACTCACACAGCGCCCGAATCTCGCCTCGACCGTAGGTACCCATCTCGGCGACGAAGATCTCGGTACCGGGCGCGAGCTGTTCATTGATGGAACGTGCCAGTCCCAAACGGTTGTTGAAGCTCGCAGGACTCACGACCACCTGGCGGCGGTTCCGCAGAAGTCGACCGACATAGGCCTTCGTCGTCGTCTTGCCGAACGAGCCGGTAATCGCGACAACCGTCGGAGCGACCGAGACCAGGCGCCGTGAAGCCTCATCGACGAAGCGGGCACTGGATCGAGCCTCCAGCGGCGATCGCAACCACAACGCGGCATCGACGAGCAGAGGTATCACAGGCGCCAGCAGGACCGCCGCCAGTCCGGCACCACCGATGGCGAGCAGAAGGGCGAAGAGTGCGACGGCAGCCCCGGCCGTGCGACGTAGGCGGGGGGTCCATGCGAGTGGTGCAGTCCGACCGCGCACGCCGAGCCCGAGCGGAAAGAAGGCGATGATGGCCGCCGTTACGAGGCCCACCGGCCGCACCCAGATCGACCCGATCGCTCCGGCCAGCGCAAGCGTGAATCCGGCAAGGTTCACGGCACGGCTTCCCCACCACCGCACGGCGAATCGGACGACGGAACCGGGCAGGTAATGCTCACGCTGGGCCACACGTATCCAGCGCAGCATCGACACCACCGAGGCGACAACGGCCGCTGCGGATGTGAGAACGTCGATCACAGCAGTTCCAGAATCTCTGCTCGCACGATCTCTGGTGCACGGATCAGAAGGTGGTGTCCGATGTCGGGCACCACGCTGAGGTGAGCGTCGGGAAAGAGTTCGACGGCGGCCTCGGCCACGTCGAGCGGCACTTCGCTATCTTCACTGCCCCACACGAGCCGGACGGGACACCCGATCGTCGGCAGAAGATCCTCATAGGTCTCGTTGACCGCAGCGACCAGGATGTCCCTCATGACCCCGCTCGCCGCCCGGTAGTCAGGTGATCCGTACCGATGCCTGGCGCGTTCCAGTCGGTCCTCCCGAAGAAGGAACCGGAGCGACTTCCTCAACCGGTACCCGAGCGGGGCCCGGCGGGCCCGTGCCGTGCGGAGCAGCGGGACCCCCACCAGCACGAGCCCGGAGACCGGTCGAGTCGCTGCGAGATTGAGCGCGACCCGCCCTCCGAAGGAGTGCCCGACCACGACCGGAGGTGAGGAGTATTCCGTGAGAACCGCCTCCACCGCCCGGGCATAGCCATCGGTCCCCATCGCAGACTCCGGTGCCGTAGAGGCACCGAAGCCGGGGAGATCGAGCGCGATCGAAGGAATGTCACGCAGCGTTTCTGCAAAATCCGAATGGTCCCTCCCCCAGCCGTGCAGGGCGAGGACGACGGGTCGACGGCCGCCGTAGCGTTCCCCGAACATGCCGGCAATTGTTGTCAACGCCACCGTCGCACCCTGCATCGCTTCAGCGAGAGATTACCGCTCAAGATCCTCGACGCCGACCATACTGGAGGTTGTGAATCACACTCATCACGAGGATTTCAGAACGAGGACGGCCGTGCTCGGCATGCGCATCCTGACGCTGCTGATCTTGGCACTGGTCGTGACCGCGTATCTCAACGGTGTCATCACCGACATCCGGGTCTGGGGACCGGCCATCCTCACGGTTCTCGCCGTCGTCCTGTTGACATTGTTGCAGTGGACAAAACTCCAGCATCGCTGGTTGGGGAAGCTGCTGCTGTGGCTCTTCTTCGCCGTCGTCATCGCGAGCCTGACCGCAGCCGGAACGATTCCGGAACTCCAGTCTGCGGTCCTCGCGGCCGACCTGGCGGTCGTCGCCCTCTCTGCGGTGATGACCGGCCTCGTCGCGCACACGATCATCAGCGCTCTCGTCGCGGCCTCCTACTTCGCCGTTGTGCTGACGAGTGGCGAGCATCCGGCGGACATCATCGTTCCCCTGGTCGCGGTCGCCGGGGTATCGCTGGCCGTCGGCATGCTGACTCGCGGGTTTCGTCGGGAGAGCCGCCTGGCCGCCGAGCGGCTGGCGACCCTCAAGGCCCGCGAGGTGGACCTTGCAAGGCTGTATGACGTCTCGACCGCCACGTCGGCCGCCGAGACCGTTCAAGAGGCCCTCCCGGTCCTCGTTGGCAGGATCGGCCAGTACCTGCATGCGCAGGTGGGTGCTCTGCTGCTGCGGGACCCCAATCGGCCGTGCCTGAACGTCATGAGTCCCATCTGGACGGTCGGGAACGCGTTGGAGGTGGACGGCTACCAGATCCCGCTTCGCAACGCCGGCGACCTCGAACGCGTGTACATGTCGGGCTCTCCCGCGATCTTCCACGACATCGACAAAGACCCGGATGTCCATGGACTGCTCGGCGAGCTCGGCGTCCACAACGCTATCGCGGCACCGATGAAAGTGGAGGACCGAACGCTGGGCGTCATGGTGCTGGCAGACAAAGTGGACGGGACGTTCACCGAAGATGACGTCCAGGCCCTGGTCTCACTCTCCACGCCGACCGCGTTGGCGATCGCCCAACTCGAACGGATCGAAGAAGCGGCGCAGACCAGCAGGAAGATGGAAGAGCTCGCGGCGATGAAGACGGACTTCGTGTCTGTGGTCAGTCATGAGCTCAGAACGCCGCTCACATCGATCATCGGTTCACTCGCAACGCTCACACGCCCCGAGTTCCAGCCCACCGACGAGATGGCGCGCGACCTGCTCCACTCTGCACGCTCACAGGCAGCCAGGCTCGGTCGTCTCATCGAAGATCTCCTGATCGTCTCGCGAATCGAAGGAAGGGCACTTCCGACCCAAGCCGAACGCATCGACCTCCCGACGCTCCTCGCAGCCGCGGTGGCCGATATCCCCGACACGGAACAAGTGTCGGTCGAGTGCGGGCCGATCTCACTGCGTTCCGATCCCGACCATCTCCAGCGCATCGTCATCAATCTCGTTGAGAACGCCCTCCGGTATGCCGGCGACACGGCCGTCGAAGTGACTGCTTCCGAGGACGACGAAGCCGTCACCATCTCCGTCGTCGATCACGGACCCGGCATACCGGCCGAGCTGCGCGACCGGATCTTCGAGCGCTTCATACAACTCGGCCCGATCTCCACCAGGAAACAGGGAGGAACGGGCCTGGGACTCGCCATCGTTCGCGGTCTCGTACAGGCGATCGGCGGCACCGTTCATGTCGAAGACACACCCGGTGGCGGCGCAACGTTCCAGGTGCGTATCCCAAAGGCTCCACCGGATGCGCCATCCGCACGGCGCAAGCACACGACCGACGCGAAACCCCTATTCGGGTCCGGCTGCGATGGCATGGAATCCTCCGTCGACATGGACGAGTTCCCCGGTCGTCATCGACGTCCAGTCTGACAGCAGCAGGCACACCATTCGTGCCACGGGAGTCGGGTCCTCGACATTCCACGCCAGTGGCGCCCGTTCCTTCCAGACCTCATCGAACCTCGCAAAGCCGGGAATCGACCGCGCCGCCACCGTCCCGAGCGGACCTGCGGCAACGGCGTTGACTCGAATCCCCTCCGGGCCGAGATCACGGGCGAGATACCGGGTCACCGCCTCGAGCGCCGCCTTCGCGACGCCCATCCAGTCATACGCAGGCCAGGCTTGGCGGTTGTCGAAATCGAGTGTGACGAGCGAACCGCCCGACGGCATGAGCGGTGCGAGACAGGCCGCGATCGTCTTGAAGGAGAAGGCCGACGTCATGAACGCGGTCTGAGCACTTTCGGGCGGGGTGCTCAGAAACTTGCCGCCGAGCGCATCGTCGGGAGCAAAGGCGATCGCGTGCAGTGCCCCATCGAGGCTTCCCCACCGGGAAGAGATGTCGTCGGCGAGCGCCGTGACATGGGCGGGATCGTTCACGTCCAACTCGATGACGTCGGGTGGGCTGGGAAGTCGCCGGGCAGACCGCTGCGTGAGCGGAAGCCCGCGACCGAAACCGGTGAGCAGCACCTCCGCGCCTTCTTCTTGCGCCACTCGGGCGGTGTGCCACGCGATCGAGTCGTCGGTGAGCACTCCGGTGATGAGAAACCGTTTCCTTGCCAACAACATGAGCCCACCTTATTCGACATCTCGTCGCCTCACGGTACTTGGTGCCCGACGCCATGGAGTTGGTTACCTCGCCGGCGATATGCCGTCACACCAGGTCGACGACCCTTCCACTGGAAATGTCTACGACGAATTCCCGGCCACTTCTCGAATCTGCGATCCACGAGGCGAGCTGCTCGCCCTCGCGTCGAACGACCCACCATGCATACTCTTGACGCGTCTGATGGGAAGCACGGGCGGCACGGGCGGCAAGAACCGCTTCGGCTCCGGTGAGAAACGACCCGATAGCCCTCTCGACGACCAAGCCCGTCGGCAGACCCGCGACCTCCTCTTCAATGTACTCGATGGCCTCGAACACGGCAGTCTCCTGACCGCCCCTACTCCGTACCGCGTCGGCACGCTACAGCACGATGGCAACGATTCCGTGGATTTCGCCGCCCGCCGGGCACGATCTCATGCCGCCGGACGGCTGCACTCAGGAGAGATCGACGATCTGCTCCTTCGAGAGGTCCATCACGAATTCACGACCGCTGCGGGAATCTGCGATCCACAAAGCGACTCGCTCACCCTGGCGCCGAACGATCCACCACGCGTACTCATGACGATCCGCGTAGGCATCACGCGCCGCCCTGGCGGCGGCGATGGCTTCCTTCTCGGCAGCAAACGTCCCGAGGTGTGTTTCGAGCGATACGCCGGTCGGAAGCCCATCGACTTCTTCCTCTACGTATTGAACGGCTTCGTACACGACCCTCTCCTCAACCAACACTCACCCTCATCAGGGTACCGTATCTGAACCGGGATGGCTCAGCTTTCGGGCGGGTTCCGTCATGTTCGCCACGGTCTCGACATGACTCATCGGATCCGCCTCCGCGAAGCGTACGGTCACTCCTCGTGCCCTTTCCCCGAAGCGACGGCGCAAGACACACGATGACGCCCATGTTTCCGGGATGTCCAAGCACAAGAAAACCCCGAGGGAGCTTCTGTCGAAACGTCCGCCCTCTCGGGGTTTCTGTCCCACTGGAACTCCGTTCCCCGAAAGAAACGGTCTCCCGATGGGAGCCCCAAGATGATCTCTCGACCGCCTCGGGTGCGCTACGAAGTTACCTCCATTGCGCAACCCCATTATTACCGCCGTCGGCCATCATCTGCAACCCAGAACCTTCTCCAGATTTCGCGACCACGAATCCGGATTTCGCGACCGGACCCAGGTACCAGGAACGGCCGCGCAGCGGGCCAGGACGCGAGAAAACCCCGAGGGAGCTTCTGTCGAAACGTCGGCCCTCTCGGGGTTTCTGTCCCACTGGAACTCCGTTCCCCGAAAGAAACGGTCTCCCGATGGGAGCCCCAAGATGATCTCTCGACCTTCTCGGGTGCGCTACGAAGTTACCTCCATTGCGCGACCCCATTATTACCGCCGTCGGCCACCGAACGCAACCCCGAATCCTGCCCGAATTTCGCGACCACGAACCCGAATTTCGCGACCACGACATCCACGACGCGAGAGAACCCCGAATCCTGCCCGAGCTTCGCGACCACGAACCCGGATTTCGCGACCATGACATCCACGACGCGAGAAAACCCCGAAGGAGCCTCTGTCGAAACGTCAGCCCTCTCGGGGTTTCCCGTCCCGCCGAACCCGGTGTCGAAACACCGGACCGCCGGGCCCGAAGCCGGAAACCAACTCCGGGTGCCGCAGTCTGCGGTGTCCCACGAACCCTGAGGCCCGTCGGACCACTCTCGCCTTGGCAGAACCGAAGTCCAACCAAAGTCCGAGCGTCGCCCCACTCCGAGTCGAAACCCGAAGGAAGCCTCCCTCCGTCACCGGAAGGATCCGCTTCCCGATCTGACCGTGAAACCCGAAGGCTTCACGATACGCCTTCTCTCGAAGGACGGCCCCTCTCGGGGCACCGACCGGAAAGTCGGCGGATTCGCCGTCCGGTCGCCCGGCCGGCTCACCCTTACTGCATCGAACGTCTCCAACACAGCAACGGCAACTTACGGAAGCCTCCATCAACATGCAAGCGCGAGGCCTGTCTGGTTTTCGCGATCACGAATCGAGTTTTCGCGACTCACGCCACGAAGTGTCACCCCCGGTCGCTATGGTCGCAACCATGAGTCTCGAAACCCTCTCCCCAAGCAGGGCCGGCGATTTCAAAACGTGTCCCCAGCTGTTCAAGTTTCGCGCAATCGACCGGCTTCCGGAACCGACCACCATCTACCAGGCACGAGGCACGACGACCCACCTCGCCTTGGAACGCCTCTACGACCTCCCTGCACCCGAGCGCACCGCAGAGCGGCTCTATGAGCTGTTTCGGCAGGCGTGGACCGAGCTGCGCGGCCATGAGGAGTACGCCGAACTGTTCGAGGACGGCGACGCCGAGCGCCGCTGGGGCATGGAGAGCATGGCCTTGCTCGGCAACTACTTCGCCCTCGAGGATCCGACCCGGATATCACCACTGCACCGGGAACTCAAGATGCTCGAGCAGCTCGACGGCATGACCATTCGCGGCATCCTCGATCGAATCGACGAGACCGCCGACGGCGACCTCATCATCCTCGACTACAAGACCGGGAAAGCCCCCCCTGAGCGCTACGCCATGGAAGCGTTCTTCGCACTGAAGATCTACGCGCTCCTCATCCGCAAGCGAACGGGCCGCACGCCGATCGAGGTTCGTCTCCTCTATCTGAACGGACCCACCATGTACCGGCTCGATATCGACGATCGGAAACTCGATGCAGCGGAGAGTGCGGTCCGTGCACTGTGGGAGCGCATCGACCAGGCGATCGCCGAAGAACGGTTCCCGCCGAAGCGGGGACCGTTGTGCGACTGGTGCTCATTCAAGAATCGGTGCCCGGCGTGGGTGCAGCCACCGGAAGCCTGAGGCCGCCTACGGGTAGACGCCGCGAGCCAGTTTCGCCTCGGCCACCCTGTGTACACCTTTGATGAGTGCTGCGGTGCGCATGTCGACGTTCCGTTTGATGCTGACGGACAGCACCTCGTCGAACGCCCTGTTCATGATCTCGCGCAGCCGTGCCACCGTCTCGTTCTCGGTCCAGAAGTAGTTCTGCAAATCCTGAACCCACTCGAAATAGGAGACGGTGACCCCGCCGGCGTTGGCAAGGACGTCCGGAATGAGGAACACCCCTTTGTCCGCGAGGATCTCGTCGGCCTCCATGGTCGTCGGGCCGTTGGCTCCCTCGGCAACGATCCGTGCCTGAACCCTCTCGGCGTTGCCCTTGTGGATCACACCGGCGACTGCAGCAGGAATGAGGATCTCACATGGCAGTTCGACCAACTCCGCGTTGCCGATCGGATCTGCATCCGGATACCCGTCGAGAAACCCGTGTTCATCGACCCAACGCGCAACCTTGCCGATTTCGAGCCCGTTCGGATCGTAAATCCCGCCGTGAATGTCCGAGACGGCGACGACCGCACATCCCAGCTCTGCGGCGGCGATCGCCGCGTAGCGTCCGACGTTGCCGAAGCCTTGGACGATCACCCGGGCGTTCGAGAGGTTCAGGCCGATGTGATTGGCCGCCGAGGGAAGCAGGCTGACGACGCCGCGGCCCGTCGCCTCTCTTCGGGCAACCGACCCGCCGAGCGACGGTGGCTTCCCGGTGACGACCGCAGGTTCCGTATGACCCACCTCCTGGCTGTACGTGTCCATGATCCAGGCCATCGTCTGCTCATTGGTCCCCATGTCCGGAGCGGGGATGTCCTTGTTGGGCCCGATGAAATTGATCACTTCGACCGTGTACCGCCTGGTAACCCGCTGAAGCTCCGGAAAGCTCAGCTCCAACGGATTGACGCGAACGCCACCTTTGGCACCCCCGAACGGCAATCCGACGATCGACGTCTTCCAGGTCATGAGCATGGCAAGGGCGGCAACCTCACCCAGGTTCACATCCGGCGCGTACCGGATCCCACCCTTCGTCGGTCCCATCGTCAACACATGCTGGACCCGGTACCCGAAGAGGGTCTCTACATCGGAGTACTTGTCCCTCCGGTAGGGAAATGTCACGACAAGCGACCGCTGCGGGTATCTGAGGCGTTGCCAGACGTTACGGTCCAAATCCATGATCTCCGCGACACGGTCGAACTGTGCGACCGCCTCGCGATACATCTGCGATTCCCACTCCCGCGCCTCGACGCCCTTTGAAATGCTTTCCATACGCCTCCTGGGATACCACAATCTACACCGAACGCATGCCTGCGAACCAACACCCCATCGTCTACACCATCGGTCACGGCACCAAGGACTTTCACGCCATCGCCGCCGTGCTGGACAACTATCGAATCGCGACGTTGATCGACGTTCGATCTCGCCCCTATTCGCGGCATGCTCCCGATTTCCGCAGAGAGACACTGTCTCCTCTCGCTCGGACGGCCGGCTTCGGATACCGGTGGTTCGGTAACACGCTGGGAGGCCTCGACGAGACACCGCACCCCGCCTCGTTTCTGGCCTCCATCACCCAGGTGATCTCGCTCGCACGAACTGCCCCCGTCGCCCTCCTCTGCGCAGAGGGAGAACCCACCGGTTGTCACCGCTCGACCTTGCTCGCACCAAGGCTCGAAGACATGGGGGCGCGCGTGGTGCACATCCTGCCCGACGGGTCGGCAAGACCACACCAGCCGACGCTCGGGTTCTGAGAGTCTCGGGCTCGGGCTTCTCAACGATGTGTCACACCCGACCCCTAGCCTGTCGGGTATGAATGAGCAGCGCATCGATCCCGCCGATTGGCCGGACGCGATCCGTCGCGCGGAAGGGTCCCAGATCGTCGTAGGCGGACCCGGGACCGGCAAGACCGAGTTCCTCGTGCGGAGGGCTCACCACCTGCTCGAAGACGGTGTGCCGGCGGAGAACCTCCTGCTGTTGTCGTTCTCGCGACGGGGTGTGACAGACCTGAGAGAGCGACTGGAGTCACTCCTGGCACGTTCCGGCGTCGCGGTGCCCGTGTCCACGTTCCACTCGCTCGCTTCCCGTCTACTGGAGACATTCGCTCAGGACATCCTCGGCTGGACGAGCCGGCCGACGCTGCTGACCGGCCCGGAACAGGTCGCGTTGGTCCACGAACTCCTGGCGACCGAAGATCCGGCACGATGGCCGCTCCCGTTTCGTGCCCTCCTGACGACGGACGCCTTCGCACGCGAGGTCACCGACTTCGTGCTGCGCTGCAGCGAACAACTGATCGGCCCGGACCGTCTCGCTGCGATCGCCTCGGATCGCGCCGATTGGAAGGCCCTGCCCGCATTCCTCGAACGGTACCGCGAACGGCTCCGCACGATCGGTCGAACCGACTACGGATCTCTGCTGGCCGACGCGGTAGGCATCCTGGAGGACCCGCACGCCAGAGATGCGGTCGCCGACCAGTACCGATTCGTTCTCGTCGACGAGTACCAGGACACGACTCCGGCACAGGTCGAACTGCTGCGGCGTCTGACCGCAATCGGCCGAAATCTGACGGTTGCAGCCGATCCGTACCAATCGATCTACAGCTTCAGAGGAGCCGACCTCCGCAATGTCGCCCTCTTTCCCGAACTCTTCGCCGGACCAGGCGATCGGACCGCCCGGCGTCTGATCCTCACGACTTCGTTCCGAGTACCCAGACACATCCTGGCTGCGGCGGAACGTGTCACGGCCGGTGGATCACTGCCCGGAGCCGCCGGACCGGTGAACCCTGCACCAGGAAGCGGCAGCGTCGAGGTATACGGCTTCACGCAGCAAAGCGAGGAGGCCGAATGGCTGGCCCGCGAGATCCAGCGCCTGCACCTCGAGGAGGGCTGCCCCTTTGGATCCATGGCGGTCTTCGTACGATCCAAGCGGCGATTCCTGCCCGAGCTGTCCCGCGCTCTCGAGCGAAGGGAGATCCCCCACGATCAACCCGACGCCCGCCTCGCCGACCACCCTACGGTTCGGGTGATCTTCGACTGCGTGATCGCCGCCACCACCGGCGGCATCGAACAGGACCGTGCGGTCCGTCGCCTCCTGCTGGGCCCACTCTTTCACATCCCCCTCGGTCGCCTCCATGAGCTCGAACGTTCGCGCGCCGAGACGGACGCTCCGTGGAGTGACACGATCCGGGCGGGCATCGAGGATGGGCATCTCCTCGCCGATCTCCTCGAGGACCCCGGCTGGGCGACGAGCATCCCTGCCGTCGACGGATTCTGGAATGTCTGGACATCGCTTCCGCAGATCGGCGAGATCGTCACCGATCCCCGGCGGAGGGAGGAACGTGCAGCATGGACGTCGCTCGGGCAGGTCCTCGGCCGCCTCGCCGAACGAGACCCGTCCACGACGCTGAACGACTACCGGCTGCTGGCGGATCGGGAGGATTTCGAGGCGACTCCTCTCCTGTCGTACCGAGCGCCCGAGGAAGACCGGCTGACGTTGACCACGCTGCACCAGTCGAAGGGCCTCCAATTCGATTTCGTCTTCGTGGCAGACGCCGTGGAGGGGACCTTCCCTGATCTTCGGTCCAGAGAGTCGCTCCTCGGATCGAGACACCTCACCCCCTCGATTCCCGATGACACCTCCGGTTATCTTCGATTCCGGCTCCAGGAGGAGATGCGCCTCGCCTACACGGCGATCAGTCGAGCACGCAAGCGAGTGGTGTGGACCTGCACCGCACGCGGGTTCGATGAAGGGCGAGGGATGCCCAGCCGCTTCCTCCCTGCCGTGGCAGGGGTCACCACGGTCCAAGCCGCGGTATCCCGGCCACCGGAGCGGACGCACCCGGTGACGCCCCTCGAAGCGGAGGCGTGGCTGCGACGGATCGCCGGTGACCCGGGAGAAGCTTCGGCCACACGCACCGCGGCGCTCTCGCTCCTCCTCGAAGGGCCCCGATGGGGTCTCCGGCCGTGGCACCGCTTCGCCGGGGTTTGCCCTCGCGGGTCCGATACGGGTCTCGTCGGTACCGACCTGGTCATGTCACCATCGAGAGCCGAGGCATACCATACGTGTCCTCGCAAGTTCGCGTTCGAGCGGCTCCTCCATGTCGGCGACGAGCCCGGCCCTCACGCCTCGCTGGGATCCGTCGTGCACGAGGCGCTCGAGAGAGCCGAAGAGTCGGCCATGGCTCGAGGGGACCGGCATGCCGACCTCGGCGAAGCCCTCGAACACCTCTCCACGTTGTGGAACCCTTCGGAATTCGGAGGGGAGCCTTGGGCCGCGGCCTGGTTCCGGCGAGCCGAACGGATTCTCACCCATCTCTACGAGCACTGGCCGGGAACAGGTCTGCCCATTGCTCTGGAGCGATGGGTCGAGCTCGATCTCGGAGGTGTCCCCTGGCGCGGCAAGGCCGACCGGATCGAGGTCACGGACGACGGCCTGGTCGTCGTGGACTACAAGACGGGAACGACCCTGCCCTCGCTCCCCGATGCTGCCGTCTCCATCCAGCTCGGCTTCTACGCCATGGCGGTGGAGGCAGACCCCGAGTTGTCGCAACGGGGCCCTGTCGTCGGAGCAGAGATGTGGTATCCCGCCAAGAAGGACGCGAAGTCCGTCCCCATCCGCAAACTCGATCTGGGGCAGATGGATGCAATCATCGAAGCGATGAGAGATATCGTCGTCGGCATCCAAACCGAAGACTGGACACCTGTGACCGGTCGGGCATGTACGTACTGCCGCGTTCGGCTCGTCTGTCCGGAGTGGCCCGAGGGACGGGAAGCCTTTCGACCATGAGCATCACTCCGACAACCGAGCAGCGCCGGATCATCGACCATCCGCTCGAGCCCCTGCGAGTCGCGGCAGGGGCAGGCACCGGGAAGACGACCACGATTGCCCTGCGGCTGGCGGCGCTGGTCCGTGAGGCCGACATCGAGCCCGAGGCCGCGCTCGGGATCACGTTCACGAACAAGGCCGCCGAGGAGCTGGCCGACAAACTCCGACTCCATCTCCCCGGTTTTGCCCGCGAGGGCCGCGAAGTGGAGGTCACGACCTATCACGGCTTCGCTCACCGGATCGTCGACGAGTTCGGTCCGATGGTCGGCATCGAGCGTGACATCACCGTCATCGGTACCGGCTATCAACGCGAGCTACTCCGCGAGGCCCTCGCGGCCGGATCGTCGGAGCTTCTCGACTTGACCTCTCCTGCCCGCCGAGTGGATGAGCTCGCTGCCCTTGCCGCGCGACTCGGCGACCACCTCCGCTCCCCCTCGGACATTCTCGCTCTGACCGTGGACAACGAAGTCGACGCGGCCCGACGCGAAATGGCCGCCGTGCTCGAACGGTACGACACACTCAAACGCAGGCTCGGTGTCGCCGACTACTCGGATCTGATCCGCTACGGATTCGAGATCGTCTCGGTGCCTTCGGTGGGCCGCAGAATCCGGGACCGCTATCGGGTCGTGCTTCTCGACGAGTACCAGGACACGAACCCGGCGCAGCGCGAACTCCTGCTACGGCTCTTCGGAGACGGATTCCCCGTGACCGCCGTGGGCGACCCGGATCAGACGATCTACGAGTGGCGGGGGGCATCTCTGGAGAACTTCGCCGCCTTTCCCGACCACTTCGCCGTCGCCGGGAAACGCGCAAAGACCCTGACACTGGGAGTGAACCGTCGCTCCGACCGTCGCATCATCGACGTGGCAAACACGGTCAAGGAGAGGATCGGCGATGCCCAGGGCGTCGAACGGCTCGTCGCTCGCCCGGACGCAGGTGCGGGCACGGTCTCTCTTGCCTGGTTTCACACCGCGACCGACGAAGCCGCATGGATCGCCAGAGAAGTGCGACAGCTCCACGACTCTCAGGGTGTTCAGTGGCGCGACATGGCGCTGCTGTTTCGTAAGAACCGGACGATCCCTCTGCTGCGGGAAGCGCTGGAAGCACTCGACATTCCTGTGGAGGTCGCGGCGCTCGGTGGCCTCCTCCAGGTGCCCGAAGTGGCCGATCTGCACGCATGGATGCGCCTGATCGGACATCCCGACGACGCGCCGTCACTCGTTCGGATCCTTCTCGGCTCCCGCTACCGGCTGGGGATGGGCGACCTGGTGCCGCTCGCCCGGAGAAGTCGCGAACGCGGCACGACGATGCTCATGACCATCGACGAGGAAAAGACCGAACTCCCGGAAACAGCTCGAAGTCGGCTCAGGCGGTTCCGTGAGCGCTACCGCTCCCTTCTGACCCTCGCCCAGGGGGTCACACTCGTCGAACTCGCCCGCCACATCCTCGATGCCACCGGAACCTGGGCCGAAGTGGAGGCGCTCGCAGGGGCGCGGCGATTGTCGACGCGGCTCAACCTCTACCGGTTCCTCGATCTCGCCGAGGAGTGGAGTCCACTCGAGGGGCGCCCCTCGCTCGAGGCGTTCCTGGACTACCTGGATCTCCTGCAGCAGGACGCATCGTCCGAGGAACTCGATACGGCAACGCTCAGCGGCGAGGACGCCGTCTCCCTGCTGACGGTGCATCGGGCCAAAGGGCTCGAATGGTCCGCGGTGTTCATCCCTGCAGTCTGCAGCGGCACGTTCCCATCGTCGGCGCATGGAGGTCTCGATGATCCGCAGCGCCATCCGAAATCGCTGCCCTCCTCCCTGCGTATCGATCACGCGGGCGACGACACCAGTCCCGCAGCACTGCGTTCGCGCCACGACGCCCAGGAGTGGCGTGCCGCCTACGTGGCGGTCACCCGTGCCAGGCATCGCCTCGTACTCACCGGCGCCCACTGGTACACGACCGGTCGGGCCAAGAAACCCAGTGCCCTCTTCGATGCGGTCGCAAAGCTCGATGGCGTCACCGTCGAGCCTCCCGTCGGCGATCCCGGAACACCGCCCGAGACGCTGCGAACCGCCCGGCGTGCCCCCGCGCCCGATCCCCTGTTCATAGACGGATGGGAGGCAGCCTTCGAGAACGCCGCCGCGGACCCCGCATGGCTCGAGGGCCTGTCCCAGGATCCCGAGGGGTTTGCGGCGCAGCAGCGCCGGTTCGAACTCGTCCTGGATGAACTCCCGAAGAGCCCCCAACTCGCCACCCGGCAGCCACGACTCAAGGTCTCGGTCACCAACCTGGTCACCTATGCAACCTGCCCGAAACGCTACTTCTGGACGGCAGTCGATCCACTGCCGAGACGCCCCTCGTACGCTGCCCGGCGCGGCATCGAGATACACCGGCGCATCGAGTTGCACAACCTCGGCACCGTGCCGCTCACGGATGCGGAAGGATACGATCTGGTCACCGCCGACCACCCGCCAAAAGGCGATCCCTTTGCCGCGTATCTCTCTTCGCGATTCGCGGCGCAGCGCCCGCGATTCGTCGAAGTCGCCTTCGAGCTCGTGCTGTCTCCCGCCGTCACCGTGAAGGGACGTATCGACGCGATCTACGAGCGATCCCCCGGCAGTTGGGAGATCGTCGACTTCAAGACGGGCAGGCGCTCCGCAAACCCCGCGATGGAAGTGCAGCTCGAGGCATACGCCATCGCGGCCCGGACCGCGAACCTCGCGACAGATCCACCACGAACCATCGAGGTCGTCTTCGCCTACCTCGGCGATGGGCTCGACGTGGTGACCGAACGCGTGGACGAGACATGGCTGAGGGCTGCACACGAGCATTTGGAGTCCCTCACCGGAGCGATCCTCGAAGGCAGGTTCGTCGAGACTCCGTCGCCGCAGTGCCAATGGTGCGACTTTCTCACCTTTTGTCCGTCGGGACGAGCATTCCTCCAAGACCAGGACAACGTTGGCACCAGTCCACGGTAGGTTTGAAACCGAAAGGAGTACTCGAATGGCAGTGATCACGGTATGGAGCGACATGCTCTGCCCATGGGGATACGTAGCCGGTCTCCGTCTGAGGAAGATGCGGGATCAACTCGGTGCAGATTCCGTTTCGTTCGACTTTCGGGCATGGCCGCTCGACGTCACGCATCGGCCGCCCACCACAAGCCGGAGGCGGGCGGAAATCGTCGCTCTCGCCCAACGCGAACCGAGTGCATTCACGCTCTACGAAGGCGCGATACCCGTCTCGTCGGTACTGGCCTCGGAGGCTCAGAAGTGGGGCTACTCGTACGGCCAGGAGGTCGGCGAGCACTTCGATCTCGCGATCCGACGCTCCTTCTTCCTGCATTCGCGGAATCTCGGGATCCGCGATGAGCTTCTTGCCGTGGCACAGACCGAAGGGCTGGACGACGGTGCCCTGGCCTCGGCTCTCGACAGCGGAGAGTTCCGGCCCGCCATCACCGCCGATATCAGGGAGGGAAGAGAAATCCCCGTCGGTGCAAGTCCGACGGTTGTCCTCCCGGACGGTACGGTGCTGTCCAATCCGGGGTTTGAGGTGACACGGTTGCGAGAGATCCCGATCATCACGGCCGATCATCCCTCCATCTACGAGGACCTGCTGCAACGAGCAACCTGGCAGGATTGAGCTCAAAGGATCTTCCCACCGCTCACATCGACGACGAAGGTGACGGGTCCCTCATTCGCGAGCGAGACGAGCATTCGTTCGCCGAATGCCCCCGAGGCCACAGGAACGCCCCGGGCCGCCACGGAGTTCGCCACCATGTCCACGAGGAACGCCGCGGCGTCGGCGGGAGCAGCGTCGGTGAACGAGGGCCTCCGACCTTTTCTCATGTCGGCACAGAGAGTGAACTGGCTGACGACGAGTACCGACCCTCCGACATCGGCCACCGACCGGTTCATCTTGCCGTCGTCGTCGCAGAAGATCCGGAGACCAACGACCTTGTCGGCAAGCGCCTCCGCATCCCGGGGCTCATCACCACGGGCGGCACACACGAGTACCAGGAGCCCGACGCCGATCGTGGCAACCGGGTTGCCACCGACCGTCACCGCCGCTTCTCGAACGCGTTGGATCACTGCTCGCATGTCGGCAATGTAGCGCTCAATACGCGCCCGGCGGTCGCCGATACACGACGTATGGCGGTTTCCAAGACGAGAACCATCGACCCGCCCGAGCAGGTCGTGGTCCGAGCGTTCGGCGTGGCCACGATCATCGTGGCCGCACAGTTGGCTGCAGCGGCAGCCTTCTTCGCCAATCCCGTACTCTTGCTTGCAGCCATCGCCCCGTCGCTCGTCGCGGTCATGGCATTCGTCACCTTCCGGGGCATGCATGTTCCTGCCGGGTGGATCATGATGGGGTCCGCCGTGGCAATCGCCGTCGACATCGGCCTGACCGATGGAACCCAGTATCGGATACTCGGGCTCGGCGGAATCATCGTGCTCGGCGTGATCGCCGTAATGCTCTCGGCACAGCGATGGGCCATGTACATGCTTGCCTTCGCTTCACTGATCGTGATTGCGAACACCACCTGGAACCGCACCGGCGACCTCGTGGAGACACTTGCGAACGGAATGAGTCTCGCCATCATCTTCCTCATCGGAGCCTCCCTTGCGGCCTGGGTGCGAACCACGAAACTCAAGGCGGACCAGCGGTACCGCACGCTCGTGCAACGTGCTCCGATTTCGATTTGGGAAGAGGACTTCTCGGCCGTCGGAAAGTGGCTCGACGGACTCCGCTCGGAAGGCGTCACCGACCTCAGGAGTTTCCTCACACCGGGCATGATCCGCGAAGCCACCGGGCTCATCGTCGTACGCGGGGTGAACCAGGCTTGTATCGATTTGCTGGAGGCGCGCGATGCGACACAGCTCGTCGGTCCCCTGCAGCCTGCCAGCATCTCAGAGGAAACACTGGCGTCACTCACCGAGCAACTGATCGCCATCTGGGAGCGAACGGACCACGTCACGACGGAAGTCGAGGGGTTGACGTTCAAAGGGAATCCGATCCAGGGGATTCTCCACTGGTCGGCTCCGAGGATCAACGGCCGGATCGATCTCTCCAATGTCGTCGTGTCGGTCACGGATGTCACACCCCTCAAGGAGACACAGCGGCGCCTCGCAGACCTCATCGATTCGAAAGACCGTTTTGTGGCTTCGGTCAGCCACGAGCTCAGGACGCCGCTGACCACCGTGGTCGGGCTCGCGGCCGAGCTACGCGATCACCTGCCGCGTTTCCAGATGCAGGAGATGCATGAGATGCTCGGCCTCATCGCCACACAGGCGACCGACGTCGGTCACATCGTGGAGGATCTACTCGTCGCCGCCAGAGCAGACATCGGAACGATCTCGCTTCACACGGAACGACTCGACGTCCGCACCATCATTCGCGAGGTGGTGGCCAGCCATCCGCCCGACAGGCTTGCACTTCCGAAGCATGCCCTGATGGCAACGGCAGACTCCACGCGACTGCGCCAGATCATCCGCAATCTGCTCACGAATGCGAGACGCTACGGAGGCGACCATGTCGGGCTCACCGCCGGGGAGAGTGCCGACAGGATCTCAATCGAGGTGAGTGACGACGGGCCCGGAATCCCGACCGACGATGCCACTCGCATCTTCCTCCCCTACCAGACCGCGCACCACACCATCGGGCTCACCGAGTCCGTCGGACTTGGACTTGCCGTGGCACTACAGCTGGCGCGACTCATGGACGGTGACCTCACCTATGAACGGCGAGGAGTGCTCACCGTGTTCCGTCTGACGTTGCCGATATCGCTCGATCCGGAGAGGCACACGGACACGACCGTGCAGGGACAGTCCGGCTCGACCGTGTTCGCCGACTGAACATCCGTAGACTCCCGCTTGATGGAGACACTCTGGCCTGAAGGAAACGGTCGTCCGCTGGTCTTCCTCGTCGACGCCTCCAGCATCGTCGAGCAGCGCCTCCTTCACGGATGGATCGACCGCAATCGCGTGCCCGGCGTTCGGTACGAGGTTGTCTGCATCCCTCCGTCCCGTAAGCCACGGCGGCCCTGTCCGGACAAGCACAGGCTCGGCGACTTCCTCGCCGACGATCCCCTGTTCGTCCCGCTGCGTGTCGCGTGGCTGGCGCCTCACCACCACGGCCGGCGGTCGGTTTCGTTTGTCGACCTGTTCCGGCTCAGGGATCCCCGTGTCCCGGATCCGCTTCGCCAGCTCGCCATCGTTCGTTACAGCCCCGACCGCTGCTGGGTGGTCGTCGGCGAGCCGGCGACCGCCTCCTCACTCCACCGAAGCTGGGAGGCCGAAGGCACCGACGGCGACTTCGTCGCCTTCGTGCACCGCCGCGCCCAACTGGCTCTCGAACGTGCCGAACGGCGTCTGCGAGGAAACCGTTACAAGGTCCCACGGTTCGTTCGCCGAGATATCCTCGCCGACCCGTCGTTCGTCGAGCAGGTTCGTGCCATCGCCGAAGCCGAGAACCGATCTCCCGATGCCGCCATGACGAGAGCATCCAGATACCTCAAGGAGATCGCCGCTTCCCACAGCCCATACCTCATCGACCTCGTCGCCAACGCGATCCGGTGGTTGTACCGCCGCGGCTATCGGGCGATCCTGTACTCACCCGGAGACCTCGCGAATGTCCTGTCGATCGGGCAGCGGTATCCCCTCGTCTTCCTTCCGTCACACAAGTCCAATCTCGACCACCTGGCGCTGCAGTACGTCTTGTGGGAGAACGACGCGCCTCCCAATCACACCGCGGGCGGCATCAACTTGAACTTCTTTCCCCTCGGGCCGATCATCAGGCGGACCGGCGTGTTCTTCATCCGCCGCACGTTCAAGAAGAACAACCTCTACAAGTTCGTCCTGCAGAGCTACCTCGACTATCTGATCGAGAAGCGGTTCCCACTCGAGTGGTACCTGGAAGGGGGACGTTCCCGATCCGGAAAGCTGCTTCCCCCTCGTTACGGGATGTTGACCTACGTCGCCGATGCGTTCAGAAGAGGAAAGAGTGAGGACGTCTTCCTCATCCCGCTTTCGATCACGTACGACCATATCCAGGATGTGAGCGCGTACGCCGCGGAACAGCGCGGCGAACGCAAGGAACGCGAGAGCTTCGGATGGTTGATCCGCACCATCCATTCGTTGGGCCGACGGTACGGCGACATCCACCTGCGTTTCGGCGAACCGCTCGCCCTGTCCGACTATCTCGAGCAAGGAGCGGCGATCGCTCCCATCGACGTTCAAAAGATCGCGTTCGAGGTGTCGACGCGGATCAACGACGTCACACCCGTCACCCCGACCGCGCTGCTCACAATCGCCCTCCTGACCGCAGAAGATCGGGCATTCACGTTGGATCAGCTCCGAGAGGAGATCTCCGAACTGTGCGAATACATCCGTTCGCGCGACATCCCGATCACCGAACGCGTGGAGTGCAAGAACGCCGAACAGATCGAATCGATCCTGCAGCGCCTCGACGACCAGGGCATCGTCGCCACGTTCGACGCCGGACCCGAGACCGTGTACATGATCGGTTCCGAGCAGCGTCTCACTGCTGCCTACTACCGCAACACGATCGTTCATTTCTTCGTCAACGCGGCCATCGCCGAGCTCGCACTCCTCACCGCCGCGAACGCCCAGGTGGCCGGTCCGGAAGCCTTCTGGGACGAGGTGATGCGACTCAGAGACCTGTTGAAGTTCGAGTTCTTCTTCGCGGACAAAGACGAGTTCCGCCAGCAAGTCTGGAACGAGCTGCTTCACCAGGACCCTCGCTGGCCCAAGCGCGTTCTGCAGGGAGCAGAGGAGATCCGCACCTTGCTCCGAGACCTGCGGCCGCTCACCAGCTACTGGGTTCTTCGGCCGTATCTCGAGGCATACCAGGTCGTAGCCGATGCTCTCGTCCTGCATCCGCCGTATGTCGAGATCAACGAGAAGAAGTTCATGGGCGAGTGCCTGGCGCTCGGAAGACAGTATCGGCTCCAGCAGCGCATCCACACCGACGAGTCGATCTCGCAGGTGCTCTTCACCTCGGCCTTCAAACTCGCCGGGAACAGGGGTCTCCTCGATATCGATGATCCGGACTGTGAGGCGAAGCGCCGAACCTTCGCTTCAGAGATCCAGGATGTGCTGGCCAAGATCGATTCCATCGCGGCCCTCGCCACTGGTCGGCGGGCAGGGTTCTAGTGACGTCGTTTCGATGCTCGGCATCCGGCAACGACTCTCCAGACCCTCAAGAGCATCGTGTCGTTGATGCCACCACCCGATGCCGGGGAGATTCGCCGGCCGTTCGCCGGGCGGACCTCGTGCGATGAGCGACGGCCCGTCCGCCACGATTCTCGATCTCTTCGACCGCTACGCGGATGGTGTCTTCACACTCGGGTACCGCCTCCTCGGTGATCGACATCTCGCGGAAGACGTCGTCCAAGAGACGTTCCTTTCGGTCCTTCGAGGCATCGCCTCCTACCGCGAAGAGGGCCCGATCGCCGGATGGCTGTATCGGATAGCGTATCGCAGTGCAATCGCGCAGCAGAGGAAGCGGAGAGATCTGCCGACGGATCCGGCGGATATGATCGATCTGGTCGGACACGCGACCGACGACGTTGAGCGGACTGTGATCTCGCGCGAACTCCTCGTCGCCATGGACCGGGCGATTTCCGCGCTGACTCCCCCACTCGGAGCGGCTTTCGTCCTGCGCGAGATCGAAGGGCTCTCCACACAAGAGGTTGCGCAGGCACTCGAGATCTCCGCGTCCTCGGTGAAGATGCGCCTCGCGAGAGCGCGAAAGGCGCTCCGCTCCAGGCTGAAGGGATACCTGTGATGAACTGCGACGACCTCGACGCCCTCCTTCCTGAACTCCTCGACGGGCAGGTGAGCAAGGAGGAGAGAGATGCTGCACTGGAGCACCTCGCCACGTGCAACGACTGTCGGATCGTCGTTGACGACCTCGAGCACATCAACCGGCTCTATCGCGAGCACGGAAGAATGCACCTCACCGACGAAACGCGCGAGCGCCTCCGCCGGCTTCTCGAAATGTGACCGATCTGCCTCCAGTCGCGACATACCAGTTGAAAGGAGGCAATCATGAAGATCAACGAAGCAAGCTGGGACCGGGTCGCCCGTGTCGTGCTGGGTGGGGTGCTCCTCTATCTGGGGTGGGCAAATGTCGTCACCGGAGGATGGGGTATCTTCCTCAAGATCATCGGTTTCGTCCCCCTGATCACAGGAGTGGTCGGCTGGTGCCCGATTTACGCGATCGCCAAGTTCCGCACCAAGTCTTCGACCTGACGGTGCCGGCGCCGGCCACCCCCTTCTCACCGACGCTCCCACGCCGTACCCTCGGCGTGCATGGTTCGTCTCATCGACCCGACCGTCGCACGCCGGACGGCGGCACACATGGAGACCTTGGAGAGAGAACTCTCCGCGCAGATGGCAGCGGCCGTCACGCTGCTGCGCACGGTGGGGGGAACGACGGTGACGGCTGCAAGAGCCCGGGCGTCGACGAACTGGTGGGGCGAAGAGGCCGCCAGATTGCGCCTACGCGCCGACGCCGTCGACATGGGCAACGCCTGCCCCGTCCCGGAGACGTGGGGACCGACGATCTCGGCACCGGACCCGCCCAGGGACCTTGTGCTCGCGGACCTCTCGAAGCTCGAGGAGAGGCGAACCCTTCTGTCGACGCATCTCGATCTCTTGAACGGATTCCTTCGATGGGTGCCTGGGGAGCCGCTGCAGAGCCTCCGATCGAGCTTGACCCGGGCGGTTGCCCGACTGGATCGTGCCGTCGCCGATCGAAGGGCATGGGCAGACCGGAATCTGCTGTTCTTCGACCCGTCCGGAGATGGGCGCATCGTCGAAGTGATCGGCGATCTGAAGACGGCTCGACACGTCGTCGTTCTCGTCCCGGGCATGGGGAATGGCCTTTCGTCGTATGAGCGAACCCTGCGTGTCGATGCGCTCCGCCTTGCGGAGCGTCTCGGCGACACGGACACGGCAGTTGTGGCCTGGCTGGGCTATGACCCTCCCGACACGATTGTGGGCGCAATCTCGCGCGGACCTGCCCGTCGGGGCGCAGCCGCCCTCGGAGACTTCGTCAGACGGCTCGGTCCGGTCCATACGACGGTCATCGCTCACTCCTACGGATCACTCGTCGCTGGGCTCGCAGCCCGGCAAGGTCTGCTCGTTCCGGACGAACTGGTGTTCATAGGCAGTCCTGGTGTCGGGGCCGACAACGTCGCGGAGCTGGGTCTTCCTCCCTCCACGACGGTGTGGTCCGGCCTCACACTGTTCGACCCGATCCGGCTTGCTCGCCCAGACTGCATGGATCCTTCGCCCCGCTGTTCGACCGACCTGGTTTTCGGTACCGACCCGCACGGTCCGATGTTCGGCGCCAAGGTATTCGCGACCGGTGAAGGCCCGCTGTGGAACGCCCACTCGGCGTACTACCGAACCGGATCGCTGTCGTTGGAGAACCTGGCGCACATCGCTCTCGACGAGGACGTGGTCGACGGTCGAGCGTGAAGCGTGTTTCGGCGTCGCTTCCGGCTCACGGACGCGTCAACGACCGGTGCAGCGCCCACGAGGCAAGAGTGAGGAACACCGCGGCGTACCCGCCGAGAATCGCCAGCTCGGGGAGGATGTCGACAAGTCCTCCTCCCCGCTGCACCATCTCGATGAACGCCTCCAGAGCCCACGCGTGCGGAGTGATGTGGGCCGCCGTGAACAATCCCGGCGAGAAGATCTGGAATACCTGCAAGGGAACCATGCATCCTCCGAGCGCCCCGAATCCGAGCCCAAGCAGCACACCGATTCCGCCGGCCTGCGCATCGTTGCGAAACAGCGACCCTATCAGCATCGCGGCACCGGCGCTGACGAGCGAGAACATGACGAGGACGGCGCCGGTTCCCAGCGGGTCTCCCCAATCGACGCCGAATATCAGCCACGTGCCGAGAACGATGAACAGACCCTGCACCATCGCGACCCCGAACCTTCCCATGGCTTCCCCGGCAACAATGGTTCGTATCGGTGTTGGCGTCGCCACCATGCGACGGCTGACGCCCAACATTCGTGAGCGGATCAGTGCGGCAGACCCGGCGAGGGAGGTGAGGAACATGAACAGGATCAACTGGGAGTGCGCGCCCAGATCGAAGCGTCCGACCTGAGTGAATGAGACCGGCTCTCCCACCAACGACGTGCCGACGGAGATACCTGCCAGGCCGGCTTGCTCGGCCCTCGCTATGGAGAGCGCAACATTGAAATCGGCCAGACCCTGAGCTTCAACGAACCTGGCCGCTCGCAGCACCCTGTTCTGTTCGGCGACGACGCTCCCCACGATGGTTCGAAGTACGGCCTCTTCCTGCAAGGATCGAGCGATGAAACCGAGCTCGACGCCGTCTCTGACCCTCTCGTCGTAGTCCTTCGGTATTTCGAGGCCGGCTTCCACTTCTCCACGCTCGACGGCCAGGAGGAGTTGGTCGAGGTCCGCATAGGACGTGACGCGGATGGTGGCCTGGTTCTGCAGATCGGCCATCAGCGACCGGGCGAGCGGACCGTCATCACCGCCGACGACACCGAGACGAGGCAAGAAACTGCCACCGAACACGGCCCCGAGCACCAGGGTGAGCAGAAGTGGAAGGACGAAGATGAAGAAGAATGAGCGGCGATCCCGCATCATGCGGAGCACATTCGTTCCGGCAATCGTCCACACCTTCATCGGTTCACGACCTTGCGCAACAGCACCCATGCGAGTGCGCCCGACGCCACGCCGAACCCCATCAGGACGGCTGCAGCCGGCAGCACGTCGGAGACGTGACCTGCGGCCAGGTCACCCAGCCCCTGCAAGAACCATGCGTGCGGCGTAAACCGGCTCACGACGGCCAGGAGACCGCCGACCTGCGCCACCGGGAAGAAGGACCCACCGAGAATGGCCAACGCGATGGCGACGATTGCCGTGTACGCATGGGCCTGTTCGTCGGTCTTGGCGATGCCCGACACGACGGCCATGATCCCGACCGCCGAGAACGTCACGGTGAGGACGAGGATCGCCACTCCGACGGGGTTCCCCCAGTGCGCTCCAAGCAGATACGTGGAGGCGACCACGAGAACGGTCATGCTCACGACGCCGAGAACGTACGCCACGATCGCCTTGCCACCGAGAATCGAGCCTCTCCCGATCGGGGCGACCAGCAGGCGGTCGAGCGTTCCGTCATGACGCTCCTCCAACAGCCCCAGGACGCCAAGCTGAGTGACGTAGAACAAGAACAGGACCGCCATCCCCACCGTCATCGAAGTCGCCCCATCGAGCCGGCGGGTTGCGGCCGGCACGCTGCCGACCGTGACCGGCGCGGGATACCCCATTGCCGCGGCGACCGTGCCCGGACCGATCGATCCGCCGGCTACCCGATAGGTCCGAATCTCGAGGTTGACGGCGGTCACCTCATCCGCGAAGCGGGTCGCGAGTGCCTCGGCGATCGAGGTGGCGGTCCATGAGGCTCGACTGCCGATGACTTCGAGCGTTGTGGCTTCGCCATGCTGCACCGCGGCAGAGAATCCGGCGGGAATCACGAAGGCGGCGCTGATGCCATCCTCGGAATTGGAGAGGGAATCGCCTCCAACCTCCACCCGCCGGCGTGCTTCGTCGACGGACCCGACCGACACGATCCTGATCCCCTCCTGCCCGGCGGCGAAACCGGCGAGTACCTGGTCCGTGAATGCGGCGGCGATCTCCCCTCCGTCCTGGTCCACGACACCAAAGGTCGCAGCGAAGTGTGTCGATGCGATCGGGTTGAAGACGAAGCTGAAGATGGCTGCCAGCCCCAGGGGAGCGATGATCCCGACGATGTAGGCGGAGCGATCGCGCAAGCGCCTGCGAAGATCCTTGCCCGCGATGAGCAATGCAGGACGCATCAGTCCCGCAGAGCCTTGCCGGTGAGGTGCAGGAACACGTCTTCGAGGTTCGGCTCGTCGATCTCGACGGTCGCCACGGTGACGCCCGACCCGGTCACGACCGACAGGACCTCGGTGATGACCTCACCCGCGTCTTCGACGATGATGTCGATGCCGTCGTCGACGCGCCCCACCTCCCGGACGGTTTCGATACGACGAACCCTTCCGATGGCGGCGTCGAGATCCCCCGAGGCCCGCAAACGAATCCGATCGTTGCTGCCGACCAGACCGACCAGCTCATGTCGGGTTCCTTCTGCGACCAGCTTCCCTGCGTCGATGATTCCCACGCGGTCGCACAGGCGCTCGGCCTCCTCGATGTAGTGGGTCGTGTAGATGACCGCCATGCCCTCACGGCCGAGAAGCTCGACGTTTTCGAGAATCGCATTGCGACTCTGCGGATCGACGCCGACGGTGGGCTCGTCGAGGATGAGGAGTTGCGGCTCGTGCAACAGGCCGATCCCGATGTTCAGGCGCCGTTTCATGCCTCCCGAGTACTCTTCGACGCGGTCGTCCGCCCGCTCGGAAAGGCCGATGATCTCCAGCACTTCATCGGTTCTGGACGCGAGGTGAGACGAGGACAGCCCGTACAACCTGCCGAAGAAGCGGATGTTCTCCCTGGCGGTGAGATCCGGATAGACGGCAACCTCTTGCGGGACCAGACCGATCGCGGCCCTTGCCTTGACGCTTCGTGTCGTCACCGGTTGCCCGGCGACGGTCACCGACCCCGCATCGCTCGAGAGCAACCCGGCAATCATCGAGATCGTGGTCGTCTTACCTGCACCGTTCGGACCGAGCAGCCCGTAGGTCTCGCCCCGCGCGACCCGAATACTCACGTCGTCCACGGCCACGAGGCCATCGAAAGACTTGCGAAGGCCCTCACAGACGAGCACGCACACAGTTCCCTCCCTGTCTTGCCAGGAAGCTAGCAGACGGTTTACGATCAGAATGATCCCGATACACCGCCGCGAACGCGAGAAAGCTACGCACATGATCTTTCGAGATCGCAATGACGCAGGTCGGCGCCTCGCAGAGAGCTTGAGGAACTTCGCGGGTCCCCAAACGGTGGTCATCGGCCTCCCCAGAGGAGGTGTCGTCGTCGCCTCCGAAGTGTCGGCGGCGATCGGCGCTCCGCTCGATGTCCTCGTCGTCCGCAAGCTCGGCGCGCCGGGCCAGCCCGAGCTGGGTATCGGAGCGATCGGCGAGGACGACATCGAAGTGCTCAACCCGGACCTCATCGGCATGCTCGGCATCACCCAGGCCGAACTCGACGCCGTCAGAGAGGCGGAACGAGCAGAGCTTCGACGTCGGGAGGCGCGGTACCGTCGTGGCAACCCACCACTCCCGGTTGCAGGGAAGACGGTGCTGCTGATCGACGATGGCCTCGCAACCGGTATCACCGCCAAGGCGGCTGCGAGGGTGCTGCGCGCCCGTGGCGCAGGGCGAATCGTGCTTGCGGTACCGGTGGGTGCACCTGATACGGTCCACGATCTCAGGGGAGAAGTCGACGAGATCGTGTGCCTCGAAGTCCCCCGATGGTTCAGAGCGGTCGGCCAGTGCTACGAGGACTTTCGGCAGACGACCGATGCGCAGGTTGTCGAGTGCCTCGACGGTGCAGCCGAACGCGGCTCCTGACACAAGGCGGCACCCCGAACGACCAAGCATCGGATTGCGCATCCGGTCTCCGCGCCGCTGCCTCTCGGGGTGCCAAACCGTGCGTACTACATATCAGTCGCAGGCCACCGCGACAAGGGCCATTCGACTCTATCGAGTCCGAAGCCGCCGCCGAGACAGGAGCGCCATTCCGCCGAGCCGATGCCGGCCGCCGTGGTCAACTCGTCGTGACCGGCACCTCGTCCTCCACTGCAGACTCGATCGTCCGCAACAGCTCGGCGACCTGGAACGGCTTCGCGACGAACGCATCCATCCCTGCCCGCAGCACCTGGTCTGCAACGTCGCCGGCGCCTTCGGCTGCCATGCCGATGATCGGGACCCTCGTTCGAGCGGATTCGCCCTGGCGAATCTCGGCCGCAACTTCCATGCCCCCGATGTCGGGAAGCCACAGATCCAGAAGGATGACGTCGAAGCGGTGCTCGCCCGCTGCTTTGAGAGCATCGAGTCCACAGTCGACGACATCGACACGATGACCACGACGCTCGAGGATACGTTTGGCCACCATCCGATGTGTTGCGCTGTCGTCAACCACCAACAGGCTGAGATGGCGACGTCGCTCTCGAAGCCAGTGCTTGGTGACCAGCGTCGAGAGGTCGACCGGGGACGGCCCGGTCAACACGGCCCGAATCGCTCCTTGCATCACGTCGTCGGTCAACGGTCTCGTCAGGTAACCCGCGATGTTCAGGTCACGACACCGAACGGCGTCACCCCGCTGCCCGACGGAGGTGACGACGACGATGTGCATCTGCTCCAGATCCGCTCTCTGTCGAAGCTTGGCTGCGAACTCGAGCGAGTCACCGTTCAATGACACGACGGCCAGAGCGAATGGATGGTCCGTTGCAGCCGCAGTTCCCAGTGCACCGACGGCTTCTGTCGCGTTCTCCACACCGACCGGAGAAAGCCCGATGGCACCGATCGCATCCACGTACCCTTCGCGCACGAACTTGTTCTTGGCGATCACCAGCGCCGGAAGATCCTCCAGCTCGGAGCGTCCCCCCTCGCTGATGCTCACTGCACCTTTGTACACGCCGATCGGCACGATCACATGGAAGTCGGAGCCCTGTCCGAGTTTGCTGTCCGCCCAGATACGGCCGCCCATGAGTTCCACGAGCCGGCGGCATATCGCCAACCCGAGACCTGTGCCGTTGTTGCGCACCGCCGTCTCGTCGCCGGCCTGCTCATATGCCTCGAAGATCGAACCCAGCTGCTCCGCAGGAATACCAGGACCGCTGTCGCTGACCCGCAGATGAAGCGCAAGATCCGCGTCGGCCGAAGCATCCGTGGACACCGCCACGGAGACGGCGCCATCCCGAGTGAACTTCAGCGCGTTGCCGATCAGGTTGAGCAGGATCTGGCGAATACGGCCGGGGTCTCCGGTGATCACCTCCGGAACGTCCTCACCAACCTCGAGTTCGAAACCGATGCCTTGGTCTTCGGCTTGGGCCGCGGAGAGCGCCGCGATGTCGTTGAGAAGATCGGAGAGATTGAACGGCACCGTCTCGATCTCGAGTTTTCCCGCCTCGATCTTCGACAAGTCCAAGAGATCGTTCACGAGCGTCAACAGGGCGTTGGCCGACGACGCCGACAATCCGAGGTATTCACGCTGTTCGGGAGTCAGTTTCGTCTCGAGGGTGAGCTGGGTCATCCCGATGATTCCGGCGAGTTGCGTACGGATTTCGTGGCTGACGTCCGCAAGGAACCGCGACTTGGCCCGGTCGGCCCGCTCTGCCTCCTCGAGGCGCGAGGCAAGCCGCCGCTCCCACGAAGGCGGTTCCGGTGGCTGCGTGGTTTCTACCTCCTGCACATTCGTTCCTTCCCCGGCGACATGCAGTTACCGTGCTATCGACAATGTGTCGCGCGCAGTTGAACCTTTCCTTGGCTCAAGCTGCTCAAGTGTGCCATACAATCAGTACCGGGGCCCGTAGCTCAGCTGGTCAGAGCAGCGGACTCATAATCCGTAGGTCGCAGGTTCGAGCCCTGCCGGGCCCACCCGAATACCCCCTGGTCAGGTGCCAGGGGGTTCATGACCGCTCCACGAGGCCAATTCGAGCGGTTCTGTCCGTCGTTTGTCCGTCTGAGAATCGCGCAGCATCTGATCGAGACGCTTCACGATAGTGGCCACCTCCGAGGGGAACAGGCGACCGTACAGGTCCATGGTGACGGCGACCGACCTGTGGCCGAGGTGACGGTTGATGTGCTCAGGATGAGCGCCCGCTGCGACCATCAACGCGACAGCGATGTGTCTCAAGTCGTGGATGCGGAAGGTCCCCAGGGTCACACCGAGAGAACGTCACCTTCGGACGGCTCCGCCCTCCCACCACGACCAGCTCTTCGCCCTCTACGGCCGGCCCTTCGATTCGGTCGTCCGGATCGAGCACTGCCGATTCAACTATCCCGACTCCACCAAACCCGGGGAACATCGGTCTCCGATGAACCCGGACCGGTTCAGTCAGGAACAACCAAGTCCGATCCCAACACTGTCAGACCTCGAGCGGGGAGCGCCGAGTGGTCGGGTTGAGGATGCTGCGGGGTGGGTCGGTGAGGCTTCGGTCGGTGTGATCATGCGTGGCTGCATTCCGTCCGGTTGGGATCTTCACCCAGATAGCGGCAGTACGAGCGCCAGTCTGTAGTCCGCGACCTACGATGCGCCCGTTGGTGCTCCGGATGTTGTGGAACTCGGACCGTCGAATCTGATCGCACCGACCGGCTTGGCACGCACTCATCGACGTGGCCCCTGTGGACATCGCCGACGACCTCTACTTCAGGAGATTCGTGACGATGCCGTCTGCTGCAGCGTCCGATGCCACGTTGACCGTTCCTTGGTCGATGTCGATGATGAGTGCTTGGCCTTGCGCGAGTGACGACACCGCTTGGGCGAGCTTCGGGACGTCGATAAACCGTGCTGCAGCCGGAAGGTGGGAGTCGTCGGCAGGTTCGCTGTCCCAGGCGATCAGTTGCAGGGTTCCGTGACGAGGACGTACGGCGTTGATATCGACGAAAGGGAACTTCTCGCCCAAGGAATACGGGCCGATGAACCCTGCAGGCGTGCGAAAGCCCACCGCCCGGTGGTCGCGGACAAAGCCAGGCGGAACGATGGCGAGCGCCCGAAACTCGACGAGGTCGAGTGCCTCCACGGCGCCGGCGGGCAGGTCTTCGGGCAGGACGAGTTGACGTCTCTCAGCAGGCGTGTCGAGGAATGCCTGCAGTGGATCCGGTGGAGTCTGGACGCGACCTTCCGCCTCCCAGGCTCGCTGGAGGATCGGGCTGGGGTCTGAACGTCCGCCGTTGGCGCGTTCGAACAGCTCTCTGGCGAGTGAACTCAGGGCGTTGCGAAGCGCCTCCGGACCCGACTCGCCTGGCCCGAGCAGGGTCTCAA